>NZ_NHBI01000029.1:0-51315 GCF_002167505.1 Sulfitobacter sp. TMED3
CGAACTCCGGCGAGCGTGCAGGCTCGCTTGAGGTGGCGCGCGGTCATACGCAGGTGTGTGCCCGGCGAGTCGTGATTCCAGGTCGATTCGCTGACGACCCCGAGGGCAGCCAATTCAGTGAGCCGCTCCTCGGCCGCCTTGAAACGCGCGCGGACTTCTGGCGAGTAGCGATTTGCCATTTTGCTTTTTATCATAACCATCATCCTTACTTAAGTTGATGGTCTCCGACAAACTCGGGGCGATTCAAAGCATTGTCACGTGCCGCTTGGGCGTATCATTGTGGCGACAGTATATTATGCGCCGTAGCCGTGCCTGCTTCATCCCTGATCATAGTGCTAGACTGGGCATCAATGAACGGACCGTTGTCCGAACTGGTAAGTGTGCTGGCTCTTTGTAGGCCTGTGATCAGCTTCAAAGTTTTAGGGGCCCAGAACAGCAAAAGGCCACCCGAAGGTGGCCTTGCTGTCCTGCTGGGTAAGCAGAGAACCAGTTGGAGCGGGCGAGGCGATTCGAACGCCCGACCCTAACCTTGGCAAGGTTATGCTCTACCCCTGAGCTACGCCCGCATCCTCTGGTAGGGCGTGGAATACCCATAGCAGCGGTGAGCCGCAAGAGGAAAAATAACATTTTTCGAAATTAATTTCAGACAATTTTGGCAAGCCCTTATTTTACTGGGGGACGCGGTAAGATTTCGGCTAACCGTCGATAAACATTCGTCTTTATGCAACTGTACCGAGAGCCCGGGTAGAACGAAAAAAGGCCCCAACCGCCGTTGGAGCCTCTCATTTCAATGTTGTGCTAGCTTAGTGGCTAGGCTGTTTGTCCCATTCTTCCTGCTTGGGAAGAATTTCGAACGTATGCTCTGGTGGGGGGCTTGCCAGCGTCCATTCCAGAGTGTCCGCATATTCGTTCCAAGGGTTCGCAGCTGGGCTGCGGGCTCCACGTGTCAACGTGTAGAACATAACACCGAAGAAGAAGATAAAGGAAGCAAAGCTGAGGAACGCGCCGATCGACGACCACAGGTTCCAATATGCAAAAGCATCAGGGTAATCGATATAGCGACGTGGCATGCCCTGACGGCCCAGGAAGTGCTGTGGGAAGAACGTCAGGTTCGCGCCAATGAACATCGCCCAGAAGTGCAGCTTGCCAGCCCATTCAGGATACATGCGGCCCGTGAACTTCGGCAGGTAGAAATAGATACCGGCGAAGATCGCGAAGACGGCACCAAGGCTCATCACATAGTGGAAGTGCGCAACCACATAGTATGTGTCGTGGTAGTAGCGGTCCACAGCTGCCTGCGAGAGAACGATACCTGTCACACCGCCAACGGTGAAAAGAAACAGGAAGCCGAAGGCCCACAGCATAGGTGTTTTGAATTCAACCGAACCACCCCACATGGTCGCAATCCAGCTGAATACCTTAACGCCCGTCGGCACCGCGATAACCATGGTGGCCAACATGAAGTAAGCTTGTTGGTTCAGAGACATACCAACGGTGTACATGTGGTGCGCCCAAACGACGAAGCCCAATGCGCCAATCGCAATGATCGCCCAAACCATCGGAAGATATCCGAAGATAGGCTTGCGGCTGAAGGTCGCGATGACGTGGCTGATGATGCCGAAGCCTGGAAGAATAATGATATACACTTCGGGGTGACCAAAAAACCACAGAATGTGCTGATACAGAACTGGATCACCACCGCCTGCTGGGTCAAAGAATGCGAATCCGAAGTTGCGATCCATCAAAAGCATGGTGATGGCACCGGCCAAAACGGGCAGGGACAGAAGGATCAACCAGCTTGTAACAAAGATGGACCAGCTGAACAGCGGCACTTTGAACAACGTCATGCCAGGGGCGCGCATGTTGAGGAATGTTGTGATCATGTTGATCGCACCCAGGATCGACGACGCGCCGGATACGTGCACAGCGAAAATCGCGAAATCCATCGACATGCCGCCTTCACGAACAGAGAGCGGCGGATAGAGAACCCAGCCCACACCTGACCCAAGCTGGCCGCTGCCGCCGGGTGTCAGCACGGAGCAGACTGCAAGCGTTGTGCCGCCGACATATAGCCAGAAAGAGAGGTTGTTCATCCGCGGGAACGCCATGTCAGGCGCGCCAATTTGCAATGGCATCAAATAGTTACCGAAACCACCGAACAAAGCGGGAATAACCACGAAGAACATCATCAAGATGCCGTGCGCGGTGATCAGAACGTTCCAAAGGTGGCCGTTTGGCGTACAGGTCGCTGCGCTATCAGCGATAAACCGCGCGCCTTCCATACACATATATTGCACGCCTGGGTGCATAAGCTCCAAACGCATATATATGGTGAAACATACAGAGATGAAGCCAACGAGGGCCGAAACAATCAGGTACAATAGCCCGATGTCTTTGTGGTTTGTGGACATGAACCAGCGCGTGAAAAATCCGCGCTCGTCGTGATGGTCTTGCCCGTGAATGGCTGCGTCTGCCATGCGGTGCCTCCTGAGATTGGGTTGTCAACTCACACCCCGACAGGGGGCGCGCATTGAATTAAGGTTCGTTCTAGTGCGGCTTGCCAATATGGGCAATGGCCGCCTTTGACGCAGGGCACGAAAAAAGACAGATCATTTATCAAACTGTGTCGGAGGCGCACAGCCTTGTAGTGACGGGGGTAGGAGGTGTCAGAAGTGCTCATCATGCTGGATGACATACGCCTCTAGCGATGAAGAAACCGTAAAGCCGCGGCGGAAATAGCACGAGCGCAGTGAAACGTTTGAGCGGCGAGGTACATTATCCGTCTTTGGGCGCGTACTAAGACAGCGGAGGGAAAACCGTGTCGAACTGCGCTTTCAGGGCGATATCAACGTCTTCCATCGTAACTGGCAGGCCAAGGTCTACTAAAGACGTAACGCCATGTTCTTGGATCCCACAGGGGACGATCCCGGAAAAATGCTCAAGATTTGGATCAACATTTATGCTGATTCCGTGAAAGCTGACCCATTTTCGAAGCCGGATACCGATCGCCGCGATTTTATCTTCGCGAATACCGCCATCTGCCGCGAGCGGTTTCTCGGGACGTTCCACCCAGACGCCGACGCGCCCCTCCTTGATCTCGCCTTTGATGGTAAAGCTTGCAAGTGTCGCGATCACCCAATGTTCAAGGTCTTGAACAAAACGTCTGACATCCCGGCCGCGTTTACCGACGTCCAGCATCACATAAACAACCCGCTGCCCCGGCCCATGGTATGTGTATTGTCCGCCGCGGCGCGTTTCATATACCGGAAACCGCTTGGGGTCAGTCAAATCTTCCGATTTTGCTGAGGTGCCGGCAGAATATAGCGGAGCATGCTCTACAAGCCAGACGCATTCATCGGCATTCCCCGCGGCGATAAGGGACGCGCGTTCCTCCATCCATGCTTCGGCTTCCCGGTAATCGACAAGGCCCTTGGAGGTGATCCATTCAACCATTCTGTGCGCACCATTGAGCCGAGGATAACAAGACGATCATTCCGCGGCGCTTACCTCTTGAATTACTTTTTGGATAATTTGCACATAATTATCGACACCCTGCGCACCGGTCACAAGGTATTTTCCCGCAAAGATCATTGAAGGCACGCCAGAAATTCCCTGCGATGTCCAAACCGACTGGCGTTCGCGAACACGTTCTACATGGCTGCCGCTGTCGAGAACGTCCTGCGCAGAACTACGATCCAATCCGACATCTGCAGCGACATCAACAAGAACACTTTGGTCTGAAACATCCAATCCCTTCGTAAAATGTGCCTCAAACAAAGCAAGCTTAAGAGGGTGCTGCAGGTTCTGATCCTGAGCCCAATCTAGCAGTTGGTGCGCAGCAAAGCTGTTGACGATGCGGCTTTCGGCGTTGAAATTGAAGTCGATTCCAAGTTCGGTGCCAAGCTGCACAAGATGCGCACGGTTTTGCGCCGATTGCTCAGGCGATGCACCATATTTTTCGGCAATATGTTCGGTCAGGTTCTGTCCTTCGGGGCCCATTTGGGGGTTAAGCTCGAAAGGGTGCCATCGGATGAACGCGCCGATGTTCAAGGCGGCTAACGCCTGCTCTAGCTGGCGGTACCCGACAATACACCAAGGGCACATCACGTCAGAAACGATGTCGATCTGCAGGGCAGGGGGATCTATGGGCGCTTGGGTCATATTGTTCCTCGATTCATATCCTCCTTTAAGTTTACGTCTTCGCACTGTTTTTCAAGCCACCCCGCCCGATTGAATGATAAATCACACGAATCTGAACAAGGACTTAATCTGGCGCAATTTTGCTCTTCACTTTGTGAAAGAGTTTGTCTAAACGACCCTCACCAACCATGGCGTGCGGTCGTGGCGGAATGGTAGACGCGCAGCGTTGAGGTCGCTGTGGGGTAACACCCGTGAGAGTTCGAGTCTCTCCGACCGCACCACTGGTTGTATCCTTCAAATCATCTTCGAAAGACATGGGGTCCCGGGGCGCGAGCGCCCCGAAGTATCTTTATGCATCAAGCGCTTGGCTCAAGTCGCGTTTTAGATCTTCGATATCTTCAATCCCCACCGATAAACGCAGCAACCCTTCGGGAATCCCGGTGTGGGGTTCGATAGTGTGGCGGTGTTCGACAAGGCTTTCGACCCCGCCCAAAGACGTTGCGCGATGAAAAACTTCCAGCTTGCCGACAACCTCCAGCGCCGCTGCGCCGCCNCCCTTTACAATGCAAGACAAAAGCGACCCAAATCCTCCTGACATTTGCCGCGTCGCCAATTCGTGGCCCGTATGTGACGCAAGACCCGGATAGAGAACCTCTTCGATTTTCGGGTGATTTTGCAAAAACTCTGCTAATTCCATGGCGTTGCACGACATGTGCTTGGCGCGCAGGGGCAGGGTGCGCATCCCGCGGACCAGCAACCATGCTTCAAACGGGCCGATAACCGCGCCTGCATCATGCCGGTCCGCTTTGATATCTTCCCACACGCGGCCCGTGACGTCATTGGTCGCCAGAACGCCCGCCAATACGTCCGAATGTCCATTAATGCCCTTTGTGGCAGAATGCATTACAACGTCGGCACCGTGTTTAAGCGGCTGTTGCAGAATCGGCGTCGCGGCCGTGCTATCCACCACNAGCAACCCACCCGCGCTATGCACCGCATCAGCCGCAGCTTGGATATCGNCCACGCGAAGCCACGGGTTTGATGGCGTTTCGATGAGCGCCAAGGTTGGTCTAAAGCTCTCGCAGGCGGCGGCAAACGCCGCCTTGTCAGAGGCTTCGACCTCTCGCAGNTCAATGTCACGCCGGGTGCAGAAATCCCGGATCCACTTGGTGGTGCCCCAGTAAATCTGGCTTTGCACCAGCACGCGCCCGCCATTTGGGACGGTACGGAAGACGGCGGCAAGCGCTGCCATGCCTGACGGGAACANCAGCGATTCTTTCGCCCCCTCCAGTTGAGAGAGCACTTTTTCTGCAACNCGTACAATATCGCTCTGATCGCGCAGATANATGTTGTCTNCACGCAGCGGTTGGTATGCTTCATCCCGCAGATAGGTCGTGGCCATAGGCAGAGCCGGGACCACCCCGCCGGTTTGCGCATCAACCGCTCCCGCTGCTTGGGCAGCAATCGTAGCGGGGCTTAAGCGAGACGTATCAGACATTTCTTAGCGATTCCCTAATGGCGTAATATATTCAGTTTGCGGCACCTTTGCCTGTCCGAAGGTAAACTGCCAGACCAGAATGGGACAAACCCNGCTCTCCTTCATTTTGCCCCATAANCTCCCGCCGGAGGCGCCTATGGGCGAGGCAGCAAACATCCCTGCCTTGGTGGCACAAGGGTTCAGACTTGTTCTTTACCCCCCCGCGGTCTATCCCGCGCGTACATCAAAACACCCCAAAACAAAGGTATCACCACATGATTCCCCGTTATTCCCGCCCCGAGATGGTTGCGATCTGGTCCCCCGAAACCAAGTTCCGCATCTGGTACGAGATCGAGGCGCATGCCTGTGACGCCATGGCCGACCTTGGGGTGATCCCGCGCGAGAATGCGGAGGCGGTTTGGAANGCCAAAGATGTCGAGTTNGATGTCGCGCGAATTGACGAGATTGAAGCCGTTACAAAACATGACGTTATCGCNTTTTTGACCCATTTGGCCGAACATGTNGGNAGCGACGAGGCGCGNTTTGTGCACCAGGGGATGACCTCTTCTGACGTATTGGACACCTGCTTTAACGTGCAATTAACCCGCGCAGCTGATATTCTGATCGAAGACATGGGNTTGCTGCTGGCCGCGCTGAAACGCCGTGCCATGGAACATAAAAATACTGTNCGCGTCGGGCGCAGCCACGGGATCCACGCTGAACCCACAACNATGGGCCTTACCTTTGCGCGCTTTTATGCAGAGATGGACCGCAACCTGACGCGGCTGAANACNGCACGCTCCGAGATTGCTACGGGTGCGATTTCCGGNGCNGTGGGGACATTTGCGAATATCGATCCGCGGGTCGAGGAACATGTCTGCGAAAAGCTGGGCCTGTCGCCCGAACCCGTGAGCACGCAGATCATCCCCCGTGACCGTCATGCTGCATTCTTCGCAGCGCTTGGTGTGATCGCCAGCTCTATCGAGAACGTTGCGACCGAAGTGCGGCACATGCAACGGACCGAAGTCTTGGAAGGGGCTGAGTTTTTCTCGGCGGGTCAGAAGGGGTCTTCGGCGATGCCGCACAAGAAAAATCCTGTGCTGACCGAGAACCTGACCGGGCTGGCCCGTACAATTCGCATGGCTGTGATTCCAGCGATGGAAAACGTCACCATGTGGCATGAACGCGATATCTCCCACTCGAGCGTGGAGCGTGCGATCGGCCCCGACACCACCATCACCCTTGACTTCGCGCTGCACCGTTTGACCGGCGTCATCGACAATATGCTAATTTATCCTGACAACATGCTGGCAAATATGAACAAGTTTAGCGGTCTTGTGATGTCGCAACGTGTTTTGCTCGCGCTCACGCAGGCCGGCGTGAGCCGCGAAGACAGCTACAAGCTGGTTCAGCGCAACGCCATGAAGGTCTGGGAAGACGGCAAGGATTTCAAGACCGAGCTGCTGGCTGACGAAGAGGTTCTGGCCGCACTAAGTGCAGAAGAGATCGAAGAAAAATTCGATCTAGGTTACCATACCAAACATGTTGATACGATCTTTAAGCGCGTCTTCAAGGACTGATACACGCGCAGGCATTCAGGGCTGCATCGCTTGACGGCGGTGCAGCCTTTTTGATTCAAAAGCTGCGTATTAATGCCCTATCTCGCGCCATATCGTGACGTTAGGCTGGAACCTAATGTTTTATCTATGGCGCGGATCGTCTAACATCAGCCGTGTATTTAGTTCAGGAGTGTTTGAGTATGCGTGTTGTGTTTGCGTCCATCCTGTCATTGGCTATGCCTTTCGCGGCCTTTGCCGCTGGCTCCAATGATACGTCCCCACCGAAGCCCGTTGTGAAATGCGAAGGCGGGCAGGTGTATGACAAGAAGTCAAAGACCTGTATCGATGCAAAGGATAGCCGGCTAACACCGGATGACCTTTATCAAACTGTTCGTGAACTGGCCTATGCTGGGGAATATTCGGCTGCGCAGATCGTACTTGCCGCTATGCCTGAGCACGACGATCGTCGCTTGACCTACATGGGGTTCACGACGCGCAAAATGGGCGACCAAGCTGGCGGAATGGCGTTCTATGCGCGTGCGCTGGCAGCCAACCCTGCGAATGTTCTCGCGCGGTCCTATCGCGGGCAAGCTCTGGTAGAACAGGGCGACATCCCCGAAGCTTTGGCCGAACTTCGTGCCATTCGTGCGCATGGCGGGGCAGGGACATGGGCCGAAACCTCCTTGCGGACAGCGATCGCAACCGGTCAGACGTTTAGCTATTAACCATCCGGTGGCGCATTGCCGCCCGGGTGAAACACGCTTGTTGCGCGGGGCCCTGCGCGGTATGAACGGCAGGCCCCGCCCCTTAGGGGCGCTTTTCCTTGCAGGCAGATGCGCATGGCCAGTCCCAAATATCCCAAGAACGTTCGATTTAGCCGACGTGCAGGGCACTACCTGACCAATGCCTTTATCGTTGGCCTTATTCGGCTGGCTTTGGTGCTGCCGTATAAAGCGCGCATAGCCTTCGTCGGTTGGGTCGTTCAACATGTGATCGGTCCGGTCGCGGGATATCGGGCGCGGGCGCTTGAAAATCTCGCGATGATCTGGCCGCAGATGCCGCAAGAACGGCGCGCAGAAATTGCTTCAAAGTGCCTTAACAACGTGGGGCGCAGCTTTATAGAAAACTATTCGGCGCGCGACTTCCCCAAGCGTATGGCAAAGAATACGCCGACCGGCGCAGGCGTCGCGGCGCTGGAAAAAGCGGCAGAACAAGGCAAGCCGGTCATTCTGGTGACGGGCCACTATGGCAACTACGAAGCGATGCGTGCCTGCCTTGTGGCGCGGGGCTATGACATTGGCGGGCTCTACCGCAACATGAAGAACCCCTATTTCAACGCGCATTATGTCCAAACGATGGAGGCTTTCGGCGGCCCTGTCTTCCCGCAAGGCCGGCGCGGCACGGCGGGTTTCGTACGGCATCTAAAAGAGGGCGGGCAGCTGGTATTGCTGTTTGATCAACACGTCTTTGGCGCGCCGGCGCTCGATTTCTTGGGGCAACCTGCCAATACAGCGCTTTCTGCCGCCGAGCTGGCATTGCGCTATGACGCGCTGTTGATCCCGTTCTACGGCATTCGACAAGCTGATGGGGTGTCATTCGACACGGTGCTGGAGGCACCTGTGCCACACAGCGATGCTGTCGCGATGACGCAGGCGTTGAATGACAGTCTTACCGCACGGGTCAATGCGGATCCCGAGCAATGGTTCTGGGTCCATCGTCGCTGGCGCATCCACGACAATTAATGCCTAAACATCTAGGTGTTTTGAGCGACTACTTGATCCGCGCCGCTGCCACGATCGGCCCCGCGTTGCTGCGCTGCACAAGCACAACCACCGGCATATCGCCGGTGATGGCGGCAGAGAGCGATAGCGGCGCTTGCCCGTCCCACTGGTCAACCGTCTGCCAGCCTTCGACGATGTTATAATTCTCGAACGTGTGGCCCGCGTTTTCTCCGCGTTTGACCTGCGTGACCGCCATCGGATGATAGCGCAACATGTGCACGTCAAACGGTCCGGCGGCACCCGATACGGTATGTGCGTTGATGCGCAGGGTTTCCCCGTCCCGTGCGATAGATAGGTCGACCTGCGGGGCGTCTTCTTTGTGCTTGTTGATCGCCTCCATCAGCTTCATGGGTTTGGCACCGACCACATCGGACTGGCCGTTGACGATCATCTCGGGCGTGTAAATCGACGTCCGCCCACCAGTCAGCGCATAGGCGCGCTGGCGTTTGGCGTGCGCAGGCGCACCAAAGGGGTCTTGCCAGCCGATATAGTCCCAATAATCCACATGCAGCGCCAGCGCGATCACGTCGTCCCGTTTGGACAGCTCGGCAAACATCTCGTCAGCCGGAGGGCAGGAAGAGCACCCTTGCGAGGTATAGAGTTCGACGACAACGGGGCGGTCCTGAGCAAAGGCGGGCGCTATGGACAGCAGGCCAGCGGCGATCAGGGACGTAAACAGGCGGGGCATCGCAGGGTACTTTCGGTTTGGATGCACAATTCGTAGACTGCACCCGTTGTAATTACCACTCAACCTTTGTTGAGGCGCTGTAACGTCACGGGATTGCGTATGAAATGCCTCGATCCAGTACACAACGGTATACAAAAGCGCCGGAAGCGCGTGTTTGCAGTTGAAACGACCCGCGCAATAAGGCATTTAGGCCCCAAGTCACCGACCTTTTTTAACCCATAAAGGGAGCCATCCATGACCATCTTCGTTGGCCAGGACACCGCCAAAACCCGCAAAACTCTATCTTCGGGCAGCCAATCCATCGCTTATTATTCGATTCCTGCAGCGCAGGAAGCCGGTCTGGGTGATTTCTCCAACTTGCCAGCCGCGCTTAAGGTGGTGCTTGAAAACATGCTGCGTTTCGAAGATGGCAAAACTGTCACCGTCGATGACATCAAGGCCTTCGCCGAATGGGGTGCCAAGGGCGGCCAGAACCCGCGCGAGATCGCTTACCGTCCCGCACGCGTGTTGATGCAGGATTTCACCGGCGTTCCCGCAGTTGTCGACCTTGCGGCGATGCGCGACGGGCTGGTTGCCTTGGGTGGCGATGCCGACAAGATTAACCCGCTGAACCCTGTTGATCTTGTCATCGACCACTCGGTCATGATCGACGAATTCGGCAATCCGCGCGCGTTCCAGATGAACGTTGACCGCGAATACGAGCGCAACATCGAACGCTACACCTTCCTGAAATGGGGCCAGAAGGCGTTTAACAACTTCCGCGTTGTGCCCCCCGGCACCGGCATCTGCCACCAGGTGAACCTTGAATATCTGGCGCAGACCGTCTGGACCGACAAGGATCAGGACGGCGTCGAAGTCGCATATCCTGACACGCTCGTTGGGACCGACAGCCACACTACAATGGTAAACGGCATGGCCGTTCTGGGCTGGGGCGTTGGCGGGATCGAGGCCGAAGCCGCGATGCTGGGTCAGCCGATTTCGATGTTGATCCCCGAGGTGATCGGCTTTGAACTGACCGGTGCCATGATGGAAGGCACCACCGGGACCGATCTGGTTCTGAAAGTGGTCGAAATGCTGCGCGAGAAGGGCGTGGTTGGCAAATTCGTCGAATTCTACGGTGCCGGCCTTGATAGCCTGCCTCTGGCGGACCGCGCGACAATCGCCAACATGGCTCCCGAATACGGTGCGACATGTGGTTTCTTCCCGATCGACGCCGAAACCCTGCGTTACATGCGCACCACCGGCCGTGATGAAGACCGCATCGCGCTGGTCGAAGCCTATGCCAAGGAAAACGGCATGTGGCGCGGCGATGATTATGCGCCGGTTTATACCGACACACTGTCGCTCGACATGGGCACCATCGTGCCTGCGATCTCGGGTCCGAAGCGTCCGCAAGACTACATCGCACTGACCTCGGCACACACTGCATTTGCAGAATACGTGAAAGGCGTGCGCGAAGGTAAAGACACCACAGCCAACGCCGAAGTCCGTTGGGAAGGTGAGGGCGGCCAGCCCGAGCCTCGCGACATCCCCGGCGACGAGGGCAACCACAAGCGTGGCTACGTCCAGACCGAAGATGGCAACTACCAGCTGCATGACGGGTCCATCGTCATTGCGTCGATCACATCGTGCACCAACACGTCCAACCCCTATGTGATGATCGGTGCGGGTCTGGTTGCACGCAAGGCGCGCGCCTTGGGTCTGACCCGCAAGCCTTGGGTCAAGACGTCGCTCGCGCCCGGTAGCCAGGTTGTGTCCGCCTATCTAGAGGCCGCAAACCTGCAAGAGGATCTGGACGCCATCGGCTTCAACCTCGTCGGGTATGGCTGCACCACCTGTATCGGTAACTCCGGCCCGCTCGAAGCACCGATCAGCAAGGCGATCAACGACTACGACCTGATCGGGACATCGATCCTCTCGGGTAACCGGAACTTTGAAGGGCGGATTTCGCCTGATGTGCGCGCCAACTATCTGGCGTCGCCTCCCCTGGTCGTGGCATACGCGCTGGTCGGTGACATGAACGTCGATCTGGCCAACAGCCCGCTGGGTCAGGACAAGGACGGCAACGACGTCTATCTGAAAGACATCTGGCCAACATCCAAGGAAGTCGCTGATCTGGTCGAGCAGACCGTGACCCGCGAAGCCTTCCAGGAAAAATATGCCGACGTCTTCAAGGGCGACGAAAAGTGGCAGTCCGTCGAAACCACCGACGCCAAGACCTATGACTGGCCACCAACCTCGACCTATGTGCAGAACCCGCCCTACTTCCAGGGCATGTCGCCAGAGCCGGGTGTGATCACCAACATCGAGAACGCCAAAGTGCTTGCCGTTCTGGGTGACATGATCACAACCGACCACATCTCGCCTGCCGGTTCCTTCAAGGAAACCACGCCAGCGGGTCAGTATCTGGTGGAACGTCAGGTGCCTGTGCGTGAATTCAACTCGTACGGTAGCCGCCGTGGTAACCACGAAGTCATGATGCGCGGCACATTCGCCAACATCCGTATCAAGAACGAAATGCTGGACGGTGTTGAGGGCGGCTATACCAAAGGCCCCGATGGCGAACAGACCTCGATCTTTGACGCGGCTATGGCGCATCAGGAAAACGGCACGCCGCTGGTCATCTTCGGTGGTGAACAATACGGCGCGGGTTCGTCCCGTGACTGGGCGGCCAAAGGCACGGCGTTGCTGGGCGTCAAGGCGGTCATCGCCGAGAACTTTGAACGTATCCACCGCTCCAACCTGGTTGGCATGGGTGTTATCCCGTTCGAGTTCACCAACGGCGACACCCGCAAGAGCCTGGGCCTGGCCGGTGACGAAACCGTTTCGATCAGCGGTCTGGACACCATCAAGCCGCTGCAAGAAGTGCCCTGCACGATCACAATGGCAGACGGCTCGGTCAAAGAGATCATGATCAAATGCCGGATCGATACCGCGATCGAGATTGAATACATCGAACACGGTGGCGTTCTGCACTACGTGCTGCGCAACCTCGCGAAATCGGCCTAACCACCGGCCACTGGCCGTTTCGCACGGCCTTGAAAAGAACGCCCGTCAGGTTCCCCCTGGCGGGCGTTTTGCATACGCGCCCCCAATTTCACGGCAAACTTCCGCCTGCTTGCGTAAAATGACATAACCGGATGTGTTTTGCGGTTCACAATCGCGATTTTGACCAACAGACTGTTTGCCGATGGCAGGCGGTTTCCGCTATGCACAAGAGAATAATAAACAAGTTTGCTGACGTTGCGGTCGCGCGCTCTATGTCTCACCCAACGGCACGTCGTTCTATGAGTACAGGGAGCACCGCATGGGGCATTTTCAATCAGACAGTTTTGCAAAGTTCCTGCGGGCGTCTACGGCTGCGGCAGCTTTGGTCTGGGGAGGATGCACGGCGGGTTTTGCGGCGACGCTCGACATCACCGGCATCGATAAGGATTCTGATCTATACGAAACGGTGCTCGGCGGATCGCTGCTGCGCGAACAAACGGACGAAGATGCAGACCCCACCACGCAAGAGCTTTTGGCCGCCGCGCAGGCCGATTATGCCCGCCTTCTGGCCGTGCTCTATGACGAAGGGTATTTTGCTGCCGTCATCAAGATTACCATCGACGGTGTAGACGCCTCTGCCATCGCGCCGGTCGCCCCGCCGCGCCAGATCAACCGCGCTGTGATCAACATCGAAACCGGTCGCAAGTTCAGCTTTTCCAAGGCCGAAATCGCCCCAGTCGCCCCCGAAACCAAGTTGCCCGAACAATTCGCCGCAGGTGAAACCGCAAGTCTCGGCGTCATGAAAGAGACCGTCGCCGCCGGTATCGAAGGCTGGCGCGATCAGGGCCACGCCAAAGCCGAACTGGCCGACCAGCAGCTGACCGCCCGTGTGCCCGATGCCACGCTGGCAGCAACCCTGCGTCTGCGTCCAGGACCGCGCCTGCGTTTCGGAGAGTTGACGGTAAAGGGAAAAAGCGATGTGCGCCTGCGCCGGATTGTCAAAATCGCCGGCCTGCCCACCGGAGAGGTCTATTCACAAGAGCAACTTGATCTGGCCGCCACACGGTTGCGGCGCACGGGCGCGTTCAGCTCTGTCGCGATGATCGAGGCCGAGCAAATCACCGCGCCCGATGTTCTGCCAATTACAGCGCAGATCACTGACGCGCCCAAGCGACGCTTTGGTTTCGGCGGGGAACTGTCGTCGCTTGAAGGGCTCAGCGTTAGCACCTACTGGCTGCACCGTAACCTGCTGGGCGGGGCCGAAAGCCTACGTATCGAGGGCGAGGTGTCGGGGATCGGCGGCAATTCCGGCGGCACGGATTATCGTCTTGGCACACGTTTTGAGCGCCCTGCGACCTTTAACGCCGACACGAATTTCTACGCGCTGGCCGAGATCGAACAGCTTGACGAGGTGAACTATTTCTCGCGTCAGCTCGACCTTGAGGCCGGGATCGAACGCATCGCCAGTGAGGAACGGACCTATACGCTTGGTGTCGGTTTGCGGACGGCTGAAACCCGCGACGCTTTTGGCGAGAACAAATATACCTTGCTGACGCTGCCCCTAAGCGCGGAACATGATTACCGCGACAATCGGCTTGATGCGAAAGACGGCTATTATGCCAAGGCCAGCGTGACGCCTTTTGTGGCGCTGTCGGGGTCGGATAACGGCGTGCGCACCTATATCGACGTGCGCGGCTATAAAACCTTTGGCACCACGCGGCCCGTCACCTTTGCCCTGCGGGGACAGCTTGGGTCGGTCTATGGCCCGACGCTGGCTGAATCGCCCGCGGACTATCTGTTCTATTCCGGCGGCGGCGGCACCGTGCGCGGGCAACCCTACCAATCGCTTGGCGTTGATCTGGCCAGTGGCGATACGGTGGGCGGTCGCAGCTTTGCTGGCCTATCCGCAGAGGCACGTTGGCAGGTACGCGACAAGATCGGCGTCGTTGCCTTTGCCGACGCGGGCTACATCGGTGCCGAGGAATTCTACGACGGGTCAGGTACTTGGCAGTCAGGCGCGGGTCTTGGTCTGCGCTATGCCACGGGCATCGGCCCCATCCGCGTGGACCTCGCGGTGCCTGTGTCGGGCCCCGAAACAGGTGAGAATTTTCAAGTTTATATCGGTATTGGACAATCGTTTTGATCCACTTCATGCGCAGCTTTCTGGTTTTCGCCCTGATCTTTGTCGGCTCTGTCGTTTCGGCCCAAGAGGACGACAAAGGCTTCCTGACCCGCACGATCCAAGACGCCCTCAGCGGCGCGGGCCGCACGGTCAGTATTGACGGTTTCGCGGGTGCGCTCAGCTCGCGCGCGCGGTTCGACCGGATGACCATCGCCGACGACCAAGGGGTCTGGCTGACGCTGGAAGAGGTGGAGTTGGACTGGAACCGCTCCGCACTGTTGCGCGGTCGGCTGGAGGTGCAGGCCCTGACCGCAAAACGCCTGAGCGTGCCGCGATTGCCGGTGGCGCAGCAAGAAACGCTGCCCGATCCGGAGGCGGAACCGTTTACCTTTCCGGCGATCCCCGATCTGCCCGTCGCCATTGATGTGGCTGACTTTTCGGTCGACGAGATCAATCTGGGTGCGCCAATTCTGGGCGAAGCGGCCACACTAACCGTTCAAGCCAGCGCGCTGTTGAACGACGATACGGCGACGGTCGATATTCTGGCGGCGCGCACCGATGGCAAGAAGGGCGAGTTCAAGATCACCGCTGATCTGGATCGCAATGACAGCCTGCTGGATATGGCCGTGACCCTTTCAGAGGAAGCCAAGGGCATCATCTCGCGCACGCTTAAACTGCCTGATGAGCCCTCTGTCGATCTGGTGATTGCGGGGCAGGGGCCGCTTTCTGATTTTGCGACAGATATCAACCTTTCGACCGACGGGGAACAACGGCTCGCCGGACAGGTTATCGTTGCTGCCCAAGGCGATAGCACAGCGCCCGACCGCCGTATTCAGGCCGACCTGAACGGCGACGTGACCGCGCTGATCCTGTCGCAATACCGCGAGTTTTTTGGCCCCGATGTCGCGCTGAACGTGGATGCTTTGGTTCAGGCCGAAGGCGGTGTCGAGGTCAGCGATTTCGCCCTCAAGGCGCAATCCGCGGAATTGCAGGGCAAGGTCACACTGAACAGCGACAACTGGCCCAGCCTGATCGACATCACGGGCACTGTCGCCAGCGCCGATGGCAGTCGCGTTTTGCTGCCAGTGGCCGGGGGCGATACCTACGTGCGGCGCGTCGGGCTTGATGTGAATTATAACGCGCAAGATGGCGACTCGATTGACGCGACGTTCGACGTGACCGAACTGGCCACAGACGCGCTGGCGATTGACGCGACACAACTGAAGTTAAACGGGACGTTGCAAGGTGCGGCAGGGACCGTCGGCGAATTCATGGGCGATCTGGCATTCTCGGCTGACGGGCTGACGCTGACCAACGCCGCGGTTTCCGAAGCGGTCGGCCAGTCCATCAAGGGGCGTACAACCATCGCCTATACCGAAGGCACACCGGTTCAGATCACGGGGCTTGATCTTTCTGGCGCGGATTATGGTCTGACCGGTGATGTCACGATTAGCGGGCCAGCCGATAGCTTTCTTACCCAGTTGAAAGCCCGCCTTGAAGCCACTGACATCAGCCGCTTTTCCGCTCTTGCCGGACGCGAGATGGACGGGGCCGCGAATGTTGAGATCGCGGGGCAGATCACGCCACTGGACGGGACGTTCGACCTGAATATCTCTGGCCTGACGCAGGATTTGAAAGTGGGGATCGAGCAGGCGGACGCATTGCTGGCTGGCGACACGACGCTAAGCCTTGGCGCATCGCGTGACGAGACGGGGACCTTCGTGCGTGACCTGCTGCTGGAAAACGACGCATTGACCGCTAGCGGTGGCGTCGAGCTGCGCAGCAATAATTCGCAAGCGCGATTTGATGCAAAACTGAATGATATCGCGACCGTGCTGCCGCAATATTCCGGTCCCATCACGATCAAGGCCGAGGCCGATCAGGACACCCGTGGCTGGACTGTTGATGCCGTGACGGACGGCCCCTACGGAGCCGCGCTGACCGCCAAAGGGCTGGCAACGGGCGAGAATGCGGTGCTCAACTTCACGGCCGATGTGCCCGAACTGCGTGACTTTGTGCCCGACTCGCCTGTCGAGGGCCCTATCGCGTTGGATGGTGTGCTCCGCCAGACGCCGGACGGGTGGCAGGTCGACACCAAAGCCTCCGCCCCCGAAAATGTTACTGCCTCGGTCCAGGGGCTGCTGACGCCGCTGGATCTGGACTTTAGCGCCTCGATCCCGCGGGTAGAGGCTTTTGCACCGCAGGTGACCGGCGCGGTAGAGGCGTCGGGCAACCTCAAGCAATTGGAAGAAGGGTTCCAGATCGACGCGAAAGCCAGTGGCCCCTACGCCGCACAGGTTGCCGTTCAGGGGATGTTAACACCTATGGTCGATATCTCTTTTGACGCATCGGTCCCGAATCTTCAGGCGGTGGTGCCACAGGTGCACGGGCCACTTGCGGCGACAGGGACCGTGCGTCAGACGGAAAAGGGGTTCTTCGTCGATACCAACGCGACGGGCCCATATGGTGCGCGCGCGATGGTGGAAGGCTTGGCCACAGGCCCCGATATGTCGCTGACGTTTGACGTGTCGGTACCAAATGTGCAGCCGCTGGTGCCGGGCGTGTCCGGCCCGCTGGCGGCAAAAGGATCGGTGCGGCAAACGCCCGCCGGCATCGCCGTAGATACAAACGCGACGGGCCCCTATGCGGCCCGGGCGTCTGTGCAGGGGGTTGTCACGGGGGATGCGCCCGCGCTGAATTATGATGTCACGATCCCCAATCTGGGGGCCGTGGTGCCAAAACTGTCCGGCCCGCTGAATGTAACCGGTACCGCACAGCAGGAAAGCGCTGGCTGGCGGGTCAATACGAACGCCACCGGACCAGCGGGCACCCGTGCCACGATCGCGGGGCTTGTGGGCAGCGATGGCAATCTGAACCTTGACGTTAACGGGAACGCGCCATTGGGGCTGTCCGCCCCGTTCATTGCGCCTCGGAGCTTGCAAGGTCAGGCAAGGTTCGATTTGACGGTGAACGGCCCGCCGGCACTTGGGTCGGTCAACGGGAGCATTCAAACCTCCAACGCGTCGCTGTCCGCCCCCAACCTTCGGGTGACACTTCAGGACATCGCAGCGGATATCCGGCTGGCCAATAATCGCGCGCAAATCGACCTTTCTGCGCGCAGCGCTGATGGCGGGCAGATCAAGGCGGGCGGGGCGGTGACCCTGACCGGATCACTGCCCGCCGACATCCAGATCGGATTGAACAACCTCGTGCTGATCGATCCATCGCTGTATCGCACATCGCTTGATGGCAACCTGCGTCTTGCGGGACCGCTTTCGGGGGGGGCGAATATCAGCGGTCAGATCGACGTGGGCGAGACCGAGGTGAGCGTGCCGTCAACNGGTATGACCAGCATCGGTGATATTCCACAGATCGATTTCATCGGCGCGCCAGCAGANGTNGTNGCGACCCGTCGCAAGGCCGGTTTGACCGGTGCCGACGCGGGCACGGATCCCGCGGCAAGTNGCGACAGCGGGCCGGGGTTTGGCCTNAACGTCCGCATCAATGCGCCACGGCGGATTTTCGTGCGCGGCCGTGGTCTGGATGCGGAACTGGGCGGTAGCCTTTTGCTGACGGGATCGACCAATCGCATCATCTCTGCCGGTCGCTTCGACCTGATCCGTGGTCGTCTGGATATTCTTGGCAAACGGTTCGAGCTGGACGANGGNGCCGTGCGCTTCCAAGGCGATCTGGTNCCCTATCTGAGGTTTGTAACCTCGACGACCACCAACACAGGCGAGGTTCGTATCGTGATCGAGGGCAAAGCCACATCGCCCGAGGTTTCCTTTGAATCGACACCCGATGCACCGCAAGACGAGGTGCTGGCGCAGCTTCTGTTTGGGCGAAACATNTCTGAAATCTCGGCGTTTCAGGCGCTGCAACTNGCCAGCGCGGTGGCGACACTTGCCGGACGCGGTGGNGCGGGNGTGATCTCTAACCTGCGCACGGGGTTCGGNCTGGACGATCTGGATGTGACCACCACCGACAGCGGTGCCACGGCTGTCCGCGCGGGTAAATACATTTCCGAGAATGTCTACACCGANGTGACCGCCGCCTCTGACGGGACAGCGGATGTGTCTATCAACCTTGATCTGACCAAGAANCTGACGGCGAANGGGACGGTCGGGTCCGATGGGAACACCGGGATNGGTATCTTCTTNGAGAAGGATTATTGATCCGCNATTGAGCGCTTTGTTCTGCNGTTCAGCTNGGANGGGGGCCAGCCCCCGTCCCGGCGATGCCGGGACACCCCCGGGATTTTGACCATNTGGAANGGCTTACGGGCTATTCCGTNAGCGGTGTAAAACGGCCATAGCGGCCTTGGTCATACATCAGGCCCGNAACGCTGTCATCTGGGTCATAAGCGGCGTGCGTGACCTGCCCGAGGACAATGGAATGGTCACCCGCCGGATGCACGCCGTAGGTGTCACAGTGGAANCTGGCGAGGCAGCCTGCCAGTGTCGGCGCGCCATTGGGGCCAATCGTCCAGTCGAATNGGTCNAACGCGTCGCCAGAGACAGCAAAGGCATCTGCCAGNGCCCGCTGACCGCTACCNAGAATATGCACAGCGAACTGCGCCGCGTTGGTAAATGCGTCATGACGTTTGGAGCTGAGCGCGGGGGACCACTGCACCAAGGGCGGGTCCAGCGAAACCGAGGAAAAGGAGTTCGCGGTCATCCCCAATGGGCCATTCGCGGTCTGCACCGTCACAATCGTGACCCCTGTGCCAAAACGACCAAAGGCGCGGCGAAGCTCGACTGTGGCATCGGGCAGGGGGATGAAGTGGTGCAAAGGATCAGCCATGCCGCAGCGGTGCCACGGGGAGCCGGATTTGTCCAGACAGCAAACCCCGGCCCGTTGCGGCACGCCCTCTGCGGGTGGCGATNGTGGNCGNTAAANANNGCTGTNTGGAACCGAATAGCGCCTGCCGTGTTGTTCCCCCACTGAGAGGCATGACCGCGAAATTTCGGACTGCCTGTCGGNGAAGGGGTGTTGGGATATGAGGTTCCAGCTACCGCCAACAGGCACCCGAATGCCGACGCTCACGACTGTTATTGGCGGGTTTCCCGCCGGAAGGATTAACTATGACNCTGAATCGTTTTGCCCCCATCAAGCTGACTGTCGCAGCCCTTGTCACCGGTGCTGCTTTGTCCACGCCTGCACTGGCCGACGACGGCGAGACTGTGGACCACACCGAGGTCGGCTCGCTGAGCTGTGACGTTGGTGATGGCACAGGCTTTATCTTCGGGTCTACNCGTGAACTGACCTGCACCTTCAATCCCGTGCAAGAGGGTCTGGCTGACGAGACATATATCGGCGACATCAAGCGCTACGGCATTGATATCGGCAAGACCCAGAATGGTCAGATGTCTTGGTTGGTGTTGGCACCGACGGAAGCTGAATACTACGAAGGCGGCTTGAACGGCGACTACCAGGGTGTTTCTGCTGAAGCCACTGTTGGTGTGGGCCTTGGGGCCAATGTCATGGTCGGCGGTTCCGAAGACACGCTGGCGCTGCAACCGGTGAGCGTCAACACGCAGAACGGCGTAAACTTTGCCATCGGCGTGGGTGAAATTACACTGCAACGCGTCGAAGGCTAATTCAGGCCAATAGGTCGATATGCAGAAGGGGCACCATTTGGTGCCCCTTTCGCGTTATGTGGTCCTAGCGGTTCATCCGGTTCGCGATCAGATCGTCGACAACCTCGGGCTCTGCCAGGGTAGATGTATCGCCAAGCGTGCCATAGTCATTCTCTGCGATCTTGCGCAGGATGCGGCGCATGATCTTGCCTGAACGGGTTTTGGGCAAGCCGGGGGCCCATTGGATCATATCGGGCGAAGCGATCGGACCAATCTCAGAGCGGACCCAGTTGCGTAGCTCGGCCCGCAGGTCCTCGCTCGGGCTTTCGCCGCTCATCAGAGAGACATAGCAATAGATGCCCTGTCCCTTGATATCATGGGGAAACCCGACGACCGCGGCCTCTGCCACCTTAGGGTGCGCGACCAATGCGCTTTCGACTTCGGCCGTGCCCATCCGGTGACCGGAGACGTTGATCACGTCATCCACGCGGCCCGTGATCCAGTAATCGCCATCCGCGTCCCGGCGGCACCCGTCACCGGTGAAGTAGTAGCCCTTGTAGTCGCTGAAATAGGTCTGCTCGAACCGCTCGTGATCGCCCCAGACCGTGCGCATCTGGCCTGGCCAGCTGTCAGCGATACATAGAACCCCCTCNACGTCATTGCCCTCGATCTCGGCACCGGTGGTNGGTTCAAGTACGNCCGGTTTGATCCCAAAGAAGGGCTTCATCGCGGCGCCGGGTTTGGTGGCGTGGGCACCGGGCAGCGGCGTCATCAGGTGACCGCCGGTTTCCGTCTGCCACCATGTGTCNACGATGGGGCAGTTCCCTTTGCCCACAACGTCATTGTACCAATTCCAGGCTTCGGGGTTGATCGGCTCGCCCACGGTGCCAAGCAGTTTCAGGCTGCTCAGATCGCAACCGTCAACAAAGGCGCGCCCCTTGCCCATCAGCGCGCGAATGGCGGTCGGGGCGGTGTAGAACTGATTTACCTTGTGTTTTTCACAGATCTGCCAAAAGCGGCTGGCGTCGGGGTAGGTGGGCACGCCTTCGAACATGAGCGTTGTNGCCCCGTTGGCAAGCGGACCGTAGACGATATAGCTGTGGCCCGTCACCCAGCCCACATCGGCCGTGCACCAATAGACATCGCCATCGTGGTAATCAAACGTGACCTCGTGGGTCAGCGCGGCATAGACCAGATAGCCACCCGTCGTNTGCACGACNCCTTTNGGCTGACCGGTCGAGCCAGAGGTATANAGGATGAACAGCGGATCCTCGGCGTTCATCTCTTCCGGCGCGCAAGTGTCAGAAGCCTCTTTTTCAAGCGCGGTATANTCCACGTCGCGCGCATCATTCCATGCCANATCACCGCCAGTGCGCCGCACCACNAGACATTTGACCGATGGNTCGCAGCCTGCCAAAGCCTTGTCCGCGTTGGCCTTCAACGGTGTCGCTTTGCCTCCGCGGGGCGCATAATCTGCGGTGATTACANCCTTGGCGTCAGACCCCTGTACCCGTGCCGCCAGCGCATCCGGAGAGAACCCGGCGAAGACGATCGAATGGATCGCACCGATGCGTGCGCAGGCCAGCATGGCATAGGCGGCTTCAGGGATCATCGGCATGTAGATGATAACCCGGTCGCCTTTGCCGACGCCGATATCGCGCAGGATATTGGCCATTTTACAAGTCTGGGCATGCAGGGCACGATAGCTGATGTGCTGCGCNTCTTCGTCCNGGCTGTCCGGCTCCCAGATGATCGCGGTCTGGTCGCCGCGCGTTTCAAGATGACGGTCGATGCAATTGGCGCTGACGTTCAGCGCACCGTCGGCAAACCAGTTGATCTTGACCTGACCGAAAGTGAAGTCGACGTCTTTGACCTTGGTAAACGGCTTCATCCAGTCGATGCGCTGCGCCTGCTCCAGCCAGAACCCCTCGGGGTCCGCGATAGAGGCATGATACATCGCGTCGTATTTCGCGGCGTTCACATGGGCATTGGCCGCCATGTCGTCGGATGGCGGATAGGTCTGTGTGGCGACGTTGGACATGGTTCCTCCCTCAGAACTCTGTTCGTTTTCTGCCGCTCGGACGCATGGGCGTGGCGGCTCTCCCTTGGCAGATCATAACGGGAAGTGAAAAGAAGGAAATAAGCATATGGAAACACGCGGTTTGTCTGTAAATATTTTTCCGTCTGCTGCGCGGACTAGTAAATTTCGCTGACAACCCTGCCAAAACCCTAGGAAACAGCACCGATTGCCTGTTAAGGGGGCCGATCGCGCGCGGGGCATNGTTCCAAATGGTNAAAAATCCTCGCCGAAGGCTCCCACAGGGGCAATCAAGAGATATGTTCNGGGGTTGGCAGCAAGTTGCCCTAAGGATAGTNTTTCGCCCAAGCGGGCCCCAAACAGCCCGCATAAGGGAGATATCAATGAACAATCTACTGAACGGCGCAGCTGTCTGCGCTTTGACTTTCGCTTTTGCCTCGCAAGCGGCCGCGACGGAATGGAANGCCTCTGTCTGGGGTAAACGTCGTGCCTTCACCGAGCATGTCGAAAAGATTGCCGAGCTTGTGTCCGAAAAGACCAATGGCGAATTCACCATCAATGTCAGCTATGGCGGTCTGTCCAAGAACTCTGACAACCTCGATGGTATTTCCATCGGTGCCTTCGAGATGGCGCAATTCTGTGCTGGTTACCACGCCGACAAGAACCGCGCNATCACNGTGCTAGAACTGCCCTTCCTTGGGGTTCAGAACCTTGAAGAAGAAGTCGCCGTATCCCGCGCTGTGTACGCACACCCCGCCGTGGCCAAAGAGATGGCACAGTGGAACGCCAAGATGCTGATGACCTCGCCAATGCCGCAGTACAATCTTGTTGGCACGGGCGAGCCTCGCGATACGCTGGAATCCTTNGANGGCATGCGCGTGCGNGCGACAGGNGGTCTGGGCAAAGCCTTTGAAACCGTGGGCGCTGTGCCGACCTCCGTGACCTCCTCCGAGGCATATAACGCAATGGAATCCGGTGTTGTGGATACCGTGGCTTTCGCGCAGCACGCACACCTGAGCTTTGGTACGATCAACAAGGCCGATTGGTGGACCGCGAACCTCAACCCCGGCACGGTGAACTGCCCTGTNGTGGTGAACATCGATGCCTATGAGGCCCTGTCGGACGCGGAAAAAGAAGCGCTGGACGGTTCTGTCGATGAGGCGCTGGATCACTATCTGGCGAACTATGGCGAGCTGCTGAACCGCTGGGACGCCGTGCTGGAAGAAAAAGGCGTTGAAAAAGTGATGTTCACGCCCGAGGTTCTGGCCGAGTTCAAATCCAAGGCAGCTGACCCTGCGCGTGAAGCCTGGATCAAGGACATGGAAGCCCAAGGCATCCCTGGCCAAGAGCTTTATGACCTGGTCGTCAAAACGCTTGAAGAAAAACGCGCGTCCAACTAATTGGCGCGAGGAGGGGGCTTGCCGATGCAGGCCCCCTTTGTTTGTACGATCTCCCTCCCACTCATTTGAAAGGAAAGCATCATGGCCGGTTCCTCCGCCGTGCTCGAAGACGGCAGTCTGCTTAGCCGTATCGACAAAGGGCTTTTACGCCTTGAAACCGTGTTTGCTCTGGTCTCTGGTATTGCCGTTTTCATGCTGATGGTGCTTGCCGTTTGGTCCGTTGGCGGTCGCAAGTTCTTTGGCACGCCGCTGGCGGGCTATGTGGACTGGATTGAATTCGCCATGCCGTTGATCGCGATCATGGGGATTTCCTATACTCAGCGGAACGGCGGCCATGTGCGCATGGACATCCTGATCGGCCAGCTCAAAGGCCGCGCGCTATGGGCCGCCGAGACATTCTCGGTCGTGCTGATCTTTATCCTTATGCTGGCGCTGATCTGGGGCTCTTGGGCGCATTTCCAGCGCAGCTTTGACTTCGCCGCCCCGATGTGGAGCCGTGACAGCTCCATCGATATCGGTCTGCCGATCTGGCCCGCAAAACTGATCGTGCCAATGGCCTTTACGGTGCTGGCCCTGCGGTTGCTGCTGCAGATCTGGGGCTATGGGCGGGCCTTTGTATTGGGGTTGGAAAACCCCGTCGCCGTACCCTTGGTACAATCCGCAGCCGAACAGGCGATGGCGGAAGCTGAACATCTAGACGGGCGGGACTGATTATGGATCCTATTGAAATTGGCCTATGGGTCTCGGGCGGGCTGCTGCTTATGGTGGTGCTCGGTATGCGCGTGGCTTTCGCCGCGGCAATGGCGGGTCTGGTCGGCCTGATCTGGATCTTTTGGTCCAAGAAAGGCATGCAGTGGTCCGAGCTGGACTGGGCGCTGACGGTCGCGATCAAGACCGCGGGGCAGGTGCCACACTCCAAAGTGTCGAGCCAAACGCTAAGCTTGATTCCCACCTTCATTCTGATCGGCTTTCTTGCCTATTACGCCGGTCTGACCCGCGCCTTGTTCGAGGCCGCAAAACGCTGGATTGCTTGGCTGCCCGGTGGTCTTGCTGTGTCGACTGTCTTTGCAACCGCGGGCTTTGCGGCGGTTTCCGGTGCTTCGGTCGCGACGGCAGCGGTNTTTGCCCGCATCGCNATCCCCGAGATGCTGGCGATNGGNTACAACAAGAANTTCGCGGCGGGCGTCGTGGCGGCCGGGGGCACNTTGGCCTCGTTGATCCCNCCATCGGCGATCCTCGTCATCTATGCGATCATCGTTGAACAAGACGTGGGCAANCTGCTTCTGGCGGGCTTTATCCCCGGTGCGTTTTCGGCCATCGTNTANGCCGTCCTGATCGTGGGCATTGCGACCATCTGGAAAAGCGTCGGCCCCCCTGTAAGCGGCTTTACCTGGAAGCAACGGTTCGCGTCTCTCCCTGCNGCCATGCCGATCTTTGCGGTTGTGATCATCATTATTTTCTTTGTTTACAACCCCTTCGGCGACGCATGGGGCACCCCGACCGAGGGCGGGGCCGTGGGCGCGTTTATCGTGTTCCTGATGGCGCTTTATCGCGGCATGCGGTGGGCCGAGCTNAAGGACGCGCTGCTTGAAACCGCGAAGCTGACGGTGATGATCTTTACCATCATCTGGGGCGTGCTGATTTATGTTCGGTTCCTGGGCTTTGCCGATCTGCCGGGCGCGTTCGCCGACTGGATTTCGGGGCTTGAGGCCTCGCCAATCCTGATCCTCGTGTGCATCCTGCTGGCCTATGCGGTTCTGGGGATGTTCATGGATGCGATTGGCATGCTGCTTCTGACACTTCCGGTCGTCTATCCTGCCGTCATGGCGNTGAACGGGGGCGAGTTCGTCTCTGCNGCGGATAGCGCCTTTGGCATGTCNGGNCCGATGTGTGCGATCTGGTTNGGTATCTTGGTNGTGAAGATGGCAGAGTTCTGTCTGATCACGCCNCCCATTGGCCTCAACTGCTTTGTGGTTGCAGGGGTACGCCCTGACCTGAGCGTTCAGGACGTGTTCAAGGGCGTGACACCGTTCTTTATCGCGGATGCCGTGACAATCGCNNTGTTGGTGGCCTTCCCGTCCATCGTGTTGTGGCTGCCCTCACTCGCTGGCTGACATGACTTCCTGATCCTTCATATCATCGGGTTTAACCTGCTCTGCGGACAGGAAATTCCCGATGGTATGAAGCGGTTCAAAGTTCTCGCAAACGACTTTGAACACCACAAGAAAGGGCACCGCGACCAATGCGCCGGGGATGCCCCATAGCCACCCCCAAAACACNACCGTTAGAAATACCGCNACGGTATTCATCTCNANCCGGCGGCCGACCAGCCACGGGGTAATAATCTGCCCCTCTAAGAGGGTCAGCGTCAGGTAACCGGTCGGGGCCAGCATCGCATAGCCGATGGTATCAAACGTCACGAGAGAGAATCCCGCNACCAAAAGCACCCCCGCAAACCCGCCGATATAAGGCANGAAGTTCAGCATGAACGCCGCGATCCCCCAGATATAGGCCGACGGCAAGCCCAGCACTGTCAGATAGGTCCCGACTAATATGCCGAGCACGGCATTGATCGTGGCAATCGTCAGCAGGTAGCGCGACACCCGCTTCTCCACGTCATAGACCGTATGCAACGCACGTTTCTTTTCCGTTAACGTCGGCATGGATTGCACAAGTTTTAAGTAAAANAGCTCGCCAGAGCCAAGTAGGAACAGCGCCANAATCAGGATCACCGCCAGCGACGCCCCNGTTTTGCTCACCGTATCCATNGCGGTGTCGAGCAAGCCAGGTTGGCGCACGACAACCTCTTGNGGTTTGCCNCCGGTTTCGGTGCCCAGTTTCTCTACCTCTTCCGAGGCAGATCGCATCGTTTCGACCGCATTGCTCACGCCGCTCAGCTTTATCTGGATCTCGCGGCCCATTTCCGGNATCTCGTCGCTCCAGATCGCCACNGTGCCCGCGGACAGTAAAACCACGGCAGCAATCACCAAGCTCGTCGCGGTCACCAGCAAAAAGGCCGACACAGGATGCGGCACGCCGATGCGATAAAGCGCACGGCCCACGGGCGACAGGGTCAGGGCAAGCAAAAAGCCCAGAACAATGGGCAATATCAAGTCCTTGGCGAAATACGCGGTGACGAAAAGGGAAATCAGGACCAGCAACTGAAGCGAGCGCCGGATTGAGGGCAGATGTTCCAAATATGGCTCCAGCAGTTGAAGGATTTAAACCTCAACGCCTTAGCGCGTGGAAAAGTTCACGGGNGTGTGNGCTTATATTGCGNCAGTGACCAAACGCCCCTCGAAGGTTGCGCGCAACTGTGATGANACTAGGAGGGTCGCGAAGAAATTATGAGCGGAACGATGAGCATATCCATTCACCCAATGTTAAGTGTTGCGCCCTATGCAGTGGGGCAAATGAAGTGCCNANNTGCNCGGGNCGNTTNCTGATGGGGCGGTCAGCGGTCCTGGCGCTTGGTCTCGGCAGCCTTGTGTGCGTGCTATTTATAGGGTCGCTGTTGATTGGCCCGTCCAGCGCATCCGTGGGCGACAGTTTGAACGCGTTGGTCACCGGGCAGGGCGGCCCGCTGGCCACCGTCATGCGCGAGATACGGCTCCCGCGTGCGCTATTGGGCGTGATGATCGGCGGTGCTTTGGGGCTTTCCGGGGCTGCGATGCAGGGCTATCTGCGCAACCCGTTGGCGGATCCGGGGCTGATCGGGGTATCGGGCTCTGCGGCGTTGGGGGCTGTGCTGGCGATACAGACCGGATTGGCCGCGCTNGCAGCGNTCGCGCTCCCCGCNATGGCGCTTGGCGGTGCCCTGCTNGGGGTGNTGNTNGTGCTGCTATTGGCAGGCCCTCGAGGCACGTCACTAGCGCTGATCCTCGCTGGTATCGCAATATCGGCCTTCGCTGCGGCATTGACCTCGCTGGTGCTGAACCTGTCGCCGAACCCCTATGCGGCGAATGAGATCGTATTCTGGATGATGGGCTCTCTGGCGGACAGGTCCATGACCCATGTCTGGATCGCGATGCCCTTTCTGCTTGGGGGCGGTGTCCTGTTGGCGACCCTCGGGCGCGGGCTTGACGCGCTGACCTTGGGCGAAGACGCGGCAGAGGCGATGGGGATCAACCTATTCCGGCTTCGCCTCACGGTCATTATCGGTACGGCGGCGGTCGTTGGTGCCTCTACCGCCGTGGCNGGGGCGATCGGGTTTGTGGGGCTGGTCATGCCGCACCTGCTACGTGGCTTTGTTGGCGCGCGACCGGGGGCGCTGCTATGGGCCGCGACACTTGGCGGCGCGGCGATGATCCTCGCNTCGGATATCCTTGTGCGCCTTGTGGTGCCCNACCGTGATCTCAAGCTTGGGGTTGTGACGGCATTGGTGGGCGCGCCGCTGTTTCTCCACCTGATNTATCGCACGCGGAGGGANGGGCTATGACCCTGCTATCACTGCAAAACCTCTCNGTTNATCGGGGGCGGAAAACCGTTTTATCCGACATCAACCTGACCTTACGTGAAGGAGAGGTCGTAGGCCTGGTCGGGCCGAATGGTGCCGGCAAGACCACCTTGATGCGCGCGGCCCTGGGTCTGATCCCCGCTGATGGCCAAAGTTCAATCGCCGCACTTGCCCCGCGCATGCGCGGGCGTGCCGCCGCGTGGATGCCCCAATCGCGCGAGATTGCATGGCCGGTCACGGTTGAAACGATCATNCGACTGGGCCGCACACCCCATCTACGGGGCGGGCAGAAAATACAGGCAGAAGATCAGGCTGCCGTAGATCGTGCCATTGCGCAGATGGGTTTGGACACCTTCCGCAATCGTCCCGCCACGCAGCTATCGGGGGGGGAGCAGGNGCGCGTGCTGATCGCCCGTAGCCTCGCGCAAGAGGCACCCTTGCTGATCGCNGACGAGCCCACCGCCGGGCTAGACCCCGCCCATCAAATCGCCGCGATGGAAAGCTTTTCCAAAGCAGCGGGCCAAGGGCGTGGGGTGCTCGTCTCGCTTCATGATCTGGGATTGGCAGCGCGGCATTGCACANGGTTGATCGTGTTGCACAACGGAGCAGTTGTCGCAGACGACGTGCCACAGGTGGCGCTGACGACAGAGATTGTCAAAGCCGTNTTTGGCATTACTGCGTTCAGTNAAGTCACCGANAAAGGNTTTGTTTTNCAACCGCTTGAGGTCGTTTCTTAACNGCTGCTGNCNNGNGAAACNCCGGGGATGTCCACGGCGATGACACCCAATGATCGCGCNGTGGCCAGTGCNAGAACGGGGCTNTCGGGCCCGCCAGTGCTGATCTGATACGCCCGCATTGCCCGCCGTGTCGCGTCGTCGAGCTCCGAATTAATGGCCCCGCCATAGAACCCTCGCGCCTCTAACGCACGTTGCAGCGTTGCGATCACNTCGGGCGTAAGNGCGCTGGTGCAGGGNGTCTCGAACCAGTTGTCCACACGGGGAGAGACGATCTTTTGCCGTGTTTCCGTGCGGTAGATCGGCAGCGACTGNATCTCGCCGGTAGAGCTGATCTGCGCCGGCTGCACCTGTACCTGCTCCGTCACCGTTTCGATCACTGCAGGTGATACGGTCCGCCCCCAACAGCTGCCCGGTGCAGCCCCTGCCGGGCCCTTGGTTGTCGCCTCGCGAACGCCAGGCTCGGGTGCCTCTGCGTCTTGGGAGGGGGCGTTACACGCTCCGAGCGAGACGAGAACCGTAAATGCGCAGGCAAATTGAACTAAATGTGATCGGGAGAAATACTGCACAGCCGGGCCTTGCGGGTCAAAGGGTCCGTCGCAGGCTAGCGGCTTTTCGCAGCAATGCCTAGATGATAGGCCCATAGGGATGTGAATAATGCCATCGCCTTGCATGAGCCGTGAAAAGGGGCTGGCGAAGCCGCGGGCTGCTGTTTACATATGTCGAAATTCTAAATTCGAAGGGGCATTCAGATGGCCAAGATCACTTATGTAGAACACAATGGCACCGAACATGTCGTCGATGTGGCCAATGGCCTGACCGTCATGGAGGGGGCCCGTGACAATAACATCCCCGGGATCGAGGCCGACTGCGGCGGTGCCTGCGCCTGCTCCACCTGCCACGTCTATGTGGATCCCGACTGGGTCGAAAAAGTGCCCGCCAAGGACGACATGGAAGAAGATATGCTCGACTTCGCGTTCGAGCCCGATCCCGCCACGTCCCGTCTGACCTGCCAGATCAAGGTCACAGATGCGCTGGACGGCCTGCGCGTGAAAATGCCCGAAAAGCAAATCTGATGCGACGGCTAGCGCGACATATGTCGTCGCGCCTTTTGCCGATCGTTGCGGCATGCGTGATCAATGCGCTGCCCGCAGCTGCCCAAGACATCGCCCGCGCCAGCTTTGGTGATCCGACCACACGCTATGATCACGGCGTATTGGGCGATGCGGTCGAATGGGGCAGCCTGACGCTGGGGTTGGCTGACGGCACCAGCCGCCGCATAATCTTGCCCCAAGCCCTTGTATTCGAAGACACGTCGCCNCGGATNGCGGATCTGGATGGTGATGGCCNACCCGAAGTGATCGTGGTTGAAAGCCATCAGTCCAAAGGNGCGCGGCTTGCGGTCTATGGCGCGTCCGGGCGCATCGCGCAGACNCCTTTTATCGGGCGGAANAACCGCTGGCTTGCCCCGATTGGTGCTGCGGACTTCACCGGCAANGGGCGGCTCGAGATCGCGATCGTCGTCACCCCGCATCTGTCCGGTTCGGTNCANCTGCTCGCTTACGATAACAGCNGCCTCACCGTCATTGCTACGGCNGAGGGGTTCACCAATCACCGCATCGGTGATCCGGAAATCGCGGGGGGTATCCGCANATGCGGNCCACACCCCGAAATTGATCCTTGCGCAGATGCCGTGGCAGCGCAGTGCGCCATCGCAAATGGTGGCCCTTCAGCTTGACGGTAAAACACTAAGCCCGCGAAGCTTCGACGTGCCCTTCACNGCCAGCAATACCGCCGCCGCCCAAGCNTGTACGCTCANNCCAANCTNANCACAGACCTGCTTCCAAATGGTTAAAATCCTGGGGGTCCGGGGGCGAGCCCCCGGTTCATCGCGTCAGACCAGCAGGCCGCGCCCTCAGGACAGCGCACGNCAGCCGATATCGCGGCGGTAGAACCCGCCCGGCCAGTCAATCGCCTCGACCATCTCATAGGCGCGTGCCTGTGCCTCGGCCAGGGTGTCGCCGCGCGCCGTGACGTTCAGAACCCGCCCGCCGATGGCCGTTATCGCCCCGTCTTTCTTGGCGGTGCCCGCATGGAACACCATGTTGCGGCTGTCTTCGGGGAGGGCATCCAACCCTTTGATAACGCTGCCCTTGTCATAGCTTCCGGGATAGCCTTGCGCGGCCATAACGATGGTGACAGCGTGATCGTCGGCCCAGTTCACGCGGGTCTCGTTCAGGCGCCCTTCGGCGGCGGCATGCATCAGGTCAAAAGCCTGCGCGCCAAGNCGCATCATCAGGACCTGACACTCAGGGTCGCCAAANCGGGCGTTGTATTCGACCANACGGGGGGCACCGTCCTTGATCATCAAACCGGCATAAAGCACCCCTTGGTAAGGCGTGCCGCGCTTGGCCATTTCGGCCATCGTCGGGCGGATGATTTCTGCCAACGCACGTTCGGCGATCTCGTCGGTCAGCACCGGCGCGGGCGAATAGGCCCCCATGCCGCCGGTGTTGGGGCCGGTATCGCCGTCGCCGACGCGTTTGTGGTCTTGGGCTGTGCCGATCGGCAGCACGGTGTCGCCGTCACACAAAACAAAGAAGGACGCTTCTTCGCCGTCCATAAACTCNTCGATNACCACCTCTGCGCCCGCGTCGCCGAAGGTGCCGTCGAACATCGTATCGACGGCGGCCAGCGCCTNGGNATCGGTTTCGGCGATGATCACGCCTTTGCCCGCTGCAAGGCCGTCGGCCTTGATCACGATCGGGGCAGGGTGGTCGGCCAGATAGGCCCGCGCNGCNTCTGCGTCGGTGAAATGCCCATAGGCGGCAGTGGGGGCGTTTGCGGCGTCGCAGATCTCTTTCGTAAANGCTTTGGAGGCTTCCAGCGCCGCGGCCGCTTTTGACGGGCCAAACACCAATACGCCGGCAGCGCGCAGATCATCGCCAACGCCTGCNGCAAGCGGGGCTTCTGGCCCGATGATGACGAAATCGATGTTGTTTTCNTCGACAAANCCGACCACCGCNGCCCCGTCGTTGATGTCGAAACTGGCGCAATCCGCGATGGCGGCGATTCCGGCATTGCCCGGTGCCACGATCAGCTTGTCGCATTTAGGATTTTGCAATACGGCCCAGGCCAGGCTGTGTTCACGCCCGCCGCTGCCCAGAATGAGGATGTTCATGGTTGCACTCCCTTGGCCTTGGTTGCTGCGCGTTCTAAGCTGGGACTGAGCCCGACACAAGATAAACANGNAAAGACACCGCTGATGGATCTGATCGACGACCCGCGCGAGGGGCAGAACAGCCCCGAATTCACCGTGACCGAGCTTTCGGGCGCGATCAAACGGGTGATCGAGGGCGAATTCGGCCATGTGCGGATTCGCGGCGAGGTGGGGCGTGTCAGCCGGCCACGGTCGGGGCATATCTATCTGGACCTCAAGGACGACAGTTCGGTTATTTCCGGTGTGATCTGGAAAGGNGTGTCAGCACGGCTTGAAACCCAACCCGAAGAGGGGATGGAGGTGATTGCCACNGGGCGCATCACCACCTTTGGCGGGCANTCGAAATACCAGATCGTGATCGAGGATATCAAACCCGCGGGCATGGGCGCGCTGATGGCGTTGCTGGAAAANCGCAAGGCNGTGCTGGCGGCCGAGGGGCTGTTCGCCCCNGAACGCAAACGCCCGCTGCCCTACCTGCCAGAGGTGATCGGCGTCGTGACTTCGCCCTCGGGGGCGGTGATCCGCGATATCCTGCANCGTCTGCGCGACCGGTTTCCGCGCAAGGTGNTGATCTGGCCCGTCGCCGTGCAGGGGGCGAAATGCGCACCAGAAGTCGCGCGCGCCATTGCGGGNTTCAACGCGCTGACCCCNGGCGGNGCCTTGCCGCGGCCTGATCTGTTGATTGNGGCGCGCGGCGGCGGTTCGGTCGAGGATCTATGGGGGTTCAACGAAGAGATCGTGGCGAGGGCAGCCGCAGCATCCGACATTCCGCTGATTTCGGCGGTGGGGCATGAAACCGATACCACGTTGATCGACTATGTCTCTGACAAGCGCGCGCCCACGCCGACGGCGGCGGCCGAGCTTGCGGTGCCTGTGCGCCATGAACTTGTCGCCCTGCTTGATGGGCAGGAGGCACGGATGACCCAAGCGCTCAGCCAGGGCCTTGCGCGCCGTGACCAGCGGTTGCGCGACATGGCGCGCGCTTTGCCTCGGCCCGATAGCCTGCTTGATGGTCCGCGCCAGCGGCTCGATATGCGCGGCACCCGTCTGGGTCCGGCGCTGACCGCGGGTGTGCAAAAACGCAAGGTGCATCTCTCTGACATTTCGGGCGCGTTGCGCCCTGCCACCCTGCGCCGCAGCCTTCAGGCAGAGCAACGCAGGCTGGCCGCACTGGCCGATCGCTTCCGCCCCGAGGCATTGGGCCGCGAGCAAAAGCGCCGTCTTGAGGGTTTGATCGCCCGTTTCCGCCCCGACGCGTTAGTGCAGGACCGCAAGCGGAAAGAGGAAGCCTTTCAATCGCTTGCGCGGCGCCTTTCAGATGCCGGGCAACGGCAGACCCAAGGCTGGCACAAACAGATTGCAGGTCTTGACCGTCTGCATGAGATGCTGAGCTATAAATCGACGCTGGCACGGGGCTACGCCGTGGTGCGCGGCGACGGGGGCGTGGTGACAACCAAGCAGGCGGCGCTGGATGCCTCGGCGCTCGAGATTGAATTTATCGACGGCAAGATGAAGATCGGCGGCGGGGCGGCCCCTAAAAAGACCCCCAAGAAAGCGCCCGAACAAGGCAGCCTGTTCTAGGGTTTAGACCCCCACTTTCGGGCCAAGGCAGGTGAAATCCTGCCCGCTGTTTTGCGCCTCGTAAAGCTCGGTGGTGGCCGGGTCGTTTTCGAACTGCGCGATCAACCCGGCCGCCCCTTCACGAAAGCGCCAACACTGGGGTGCCGGGTTCTCGTCATAGGTAAAGCAAATTTTGCCCGCATCTTCGTACCAGCTGCCTGACTTGCATTCACCGTCCAGAAAGGACCACTCGACGCGCCGGTCGCTCAGATACCGCTCCGCACCGTAGGTCTCTCCGTTTTGGGCGTAGAATAGGGTTTTGCCCCGTGTATAGGCGTCAAATTCTGCCGCCGACATCATGGATTGCGCGGCCAGAGGGGAGGCCTGTGTCAGGGCGAGGATCAGGGCAAGCTGTTTCATAGCCGCAGCGTGCCAGAAACCCGAAGCGTGATCTAGTCTTGATCGCGNACCGGCTGCCAACGCGCAACACGGCGGTCCATCACCCGGTGCCACNGTGGTGGGACCAGCGCCAGCACTGCCATCACCGGCAGGGACCGCGGCAGCATCGGCATGGTGCCCGGTGTCAGCTCCAGCGCCGGAAAGGCGCGCGAGGGGCGCNTGTGATGGTCCGAATGNCGCGGCGCATTCAGCATCATCGCCGAGGAATACCACGCAGGCGCATTCCAACTATGCTGCGGGCCCACGGGCTCGGGCTTGCCATTTTCNGATGTTTTGCGGCGCAGGCCATAGTGTTGCACATANTCGGACAGCAACAGCTGNATTTGCGCATAGGCCGCCAGCGCCAGCATCGCAACGACCCCGCGCGCTCCGGCCACTGCAAAGCTGNCGGCGAGGNTGATCAACGCACCGGTGACATAGGTGANATANGGGTGNGACAANAGGTGCCGTTTNCCACGCCGCTGCCGCGTATCAGCNNGCAGCCCNGCCATAAACTCGCCTTTTAGGGCGCGNAGGGCATAGGTATAGAAGCCTTCGCCCAATCTGGCCGAATTCGGATCATGCTCCGTTGCGACGTAGATGTGATGCACGCGCAGGTGAGCCGACACGTGATGCCCGTGCAAAAGGCTGCAATAAATCGCGGTGCCGATCCGTCGGGGCCATTTCGATGCGGCATGGATCAGCTCATGCGCGTTGGAATTCGAGATCTGGCCAAGAAACAAACCAAGCCCGATATAAATCAACAGCTTGTCGGTCACGTTCAACGTGTCGCTTGCGCCTAGCGCCCAGACCCCAAGGGGTAAAAGCGCGAAATGCACAACGGCTAGCGTCAGGCTTAGAACGCGACCCGAAGTGTTTCGCACTGGCAGCCGGCGAGATAGCCTATCAAGGAAAAACACGACCACAGTGATCGACAGCAGCGCGATCANGGGCCAGGGGCCGCCGCGNAGACAGGCGAGAAACAGAAATATCGCTGGGGTCAGGCTGGCGATGCTGTACCAGAACATAGGGCGGCTCCGCTGGGGATGCGTGTTTCTTATACNCGAAANGGCGCGNGAAAAAGGGCCTAGGTCGCCGCAGCTACCGCGTAAANTGCTGCGGATTGGTCGCTTTTACTCTGCGCAAGCTGATGCGGCTTTGATAGNGTGATGCNAAAGCGATACGAGAGGGCGGCCCGATGGCGTTGGATAATCATGATACCNCAGATGCAAACGCACCGCGCAAAGGTGTGTGGAAATCCGGCANGGGTAAGGGGCGCAGCCANACCAAAGGTCGNCAGCTGCAAGAGGACGCGTGGGATGANGTGCGCGCCCTATTGGCGGATAAACCGCGACGTGCCGATCTGCTGATCGAGCATTTGCATCTTATTCAAGATAAATTCGGGCATCTTTCTGCGGCGCACCTGCGCGCTTTGGCTGAAGAAATGCGCATGAGCATGGCCGAAGTTTACGAAGTCGCAACGTTCTATGCCCATTTTNACGTGGTGAAAGAGGGGGAAACACCACCGCCCGCGNTGACCATACGGATTTGCGATTCTCTGTCCTGCGAATTGGCCGGTGCGCAGGCGTTGAAAACCGCACTGGAAGATGGGTTGGACGCGTCAGAGGTGCGTGTCGTGCGTGCGCCTTGTATGGGGCGTTGTGATACGGCACCGGCGCTTGAGATCGGGCATAACTTTGTCGACCACGCAACNNTGGAANAGGTGAAGCAGGTCATCGCGGCAGGCGATACCCATGTGCATATGCCCGACTANGAAGCGTTCGACGCCTATGTCGCTGGCGGGGGGTATGAGGCGCTCAAGAAACTGCGCCGTGACGGCGATTGGGAGGANGTGCAGCAAAACCTGCTCGANGCTGGTTTGCGCGGTCTTGGCGGCGCTGGTTTCCCGTCGGGCAAGAAATGGGGGTTCGTGCGGGATAANGCGGGCCCGCGCTATATGGCGGTCAACGGCGATGAGGGGGAGCCCGGCACCTTCAAGGATCGCTGGTACCTGGAACGCGTACCACATCTTTTCCTNGAGGGGATGCTGATCGCCGCNTGGGCCGTAGAGGCAGAGAAAGTGTTCCTCTANATGCGGGACGAATACCCGCAGGTGCTCGCGCTCCTTCNGACNGAGATTGCGGCGCTCGAGGCTGCAGGCATTGTTNCCGCAGGATACATTGATCTGCGGCGCGGTGCNGGGGCTTATATCTGCGGTGAAGAATCCGCGATGATTGAAAGCATCGAGGGTAAGCGTGGGCTGCCACGGCACCGTCCCCCCTATGTGGCGCAGGTGGGTATCTTTGGTCGGCCCACCTTGGTGCATAACGTTGAAACCCTGCATTGGGTGGCGCGCATCTGCCGCGAAGGGCCCGAGGTGCTGAACAGCACGGAAAAGAACGGGCGTAAGGGCCTGCGCAGCTATTCGGTATCAGGGCGCGTTGCCAAACCCGGGATGTATGAACTGCCTGCGGGATCCACGATCACCGATGTCATCGAGGCTGCGGGTGGCATGGCCGACGGGCACCGGTTCAAAGCCTATCAACCGGGTGGGCCATCCTCGGGGCTGCTGCCCGCCGCGATGGATGATATACCGCTGGACTTTGATACATTGCAGCCGCACGGGTCTTTCATCGGCTCTGCAGCAGTAGTGGTGCTGTCGGACCAAGACAGCGCCAAGGCCGCAGCGTTGAATATGCTACGTTTTTTTGAGGATGAAAGCTGCGGGCAATGCACCCCCTGTCGCGTGGGCTGCGAAAAAGCCGTCAAGCTGATGCAGGCGGATCGATGGGATAAACCCCTGCTGGAAGAGCTCTCGACCGCTATGGTCGATGCCTCTATCTGCGGGTTGGGGCAGGCAGCGCCGAACCCGATCCGCCTGGTCATCAAACACTTCCCCGACGAGGTCTAGAACGGGATAGACGTCTCGCCAAAGTGGGAATTAGTTCTGCACCACCAAACAGGTGCACCCGGTCGCGCGCATCCTGTCGCACAGGCGCTGGGCGTCGGTGCGGGTGTTGCTGCCGTATTGTCCAAAGTAGAATCCCTTGCGGCGCGACACGCGGTTTTTCTTGAACAGGAAATCCAGACGCCGTCCTTTTACCGCGCTGCGACAGCTTGCTGTCTGGGCATTGGCTTTATCCCGCGCGCGGTCCTTGCTGGTCCCGAAGGATACCTGAACACCCCAGGGTTTGATCACCGGGGCAGGGGGTGTCACCTTTAGGGCGGTCACCCGACGATTGCGTGCCATCTCGTAGCAGGCGGGCAGGAAAGCTTGCGTTTTCGATAGTCGGAAATCGGGCGTTTTGGGCGGGGCATCGCGCCATTGCTCGGCGTCCAGACCGGTGATGATGGGGACATAGGCGACCGTCTCGGGGGCGAGCCCTTTGCCGATCAGAAACCCCTCTGCACGTCGTTCGCCGCCATTGTAGCCGATCGCAGCCAGTCCTTCGTTCCCGTATTTCTGCGTCATTTCAGCCAGATACTGGGCAGAGTGTTCCAGTGCATCAGCAGGATTATACGGGTCTTTCAGCCCGCGCCGCGCGGCGGTGGAGGGGATAAACTGCGCAATGCCGCGCGCATTGGCATGGCTCAATGCGTTTTGGTCAAACCGGCTTTCTTGCCAGATGAGCCGCGCGAAAAATGCGCTGTCCAGCCCGTGCCGCTCGGAAAAGACCTTGATCGCGTTGCACGTGTCATACACGAAATGCGCAGGGCGGATGCAGTGGGCATGGCCCCATTTGGTGCTGGAACAGTAGCGCCGGTCCGGCTCGGCCTGCGCCGCCCCTGCCATCAGTATCACCCAGAGCACCCATAAAAACCGCATGCAGACTTGGTGCGCGACGGGCCCCTTGCTGTCAATTGCTCTTGTCGCCCTTCCATCCCGCCGGTCGAGCCTATAGATCATAGAAAACGCCTGACAATTCGGAGAGCGCGCTTGGCCTTTTTTCAAAAGCTGAAATCCAAAATGTTCAAATCCTCGTCCAAGATCGACGAGGGGCTCGAGGCGATTGTCGAAGATGGCGGGGCGACGGATACCCCTGAAACGGTGGATGAGGTTCCTGTGGATCAGGTGATGGATGCGCCGCAGGCCGCGGCCCAAGCATTGCCCGAAGCGGTGGATGATGAACCCGCACCGATGCCAGCGGATGAAGAGCATACGCCCGCGCCCGTGCCGCTGCGCGAGACGATGACCCCCGTGGCCCCCGATCTGGTGCCCGCAACCCCCGAGCCTGCACCGGCCAAGCCCGGTCTGATGGGCCGCTTGATGGGACGCAGCGCCGCGGCCCCCGTTGTGCGGCGTGTGCTGGATGACGAGATGCTCGAACAGCTCGAAGAGCTGCTGATCTCGACCGATATGGGCGTGGATACGGCCCTGCGCGTCACCGCGAATATGGCCGAGGGGCGCTTTGGCAAGCGTCTGTCTGTAGACGAGATCAAGCGCCTCATGGCGACAGAGGTCGCGCGGATCATGGACCCGATTGCCAAGCCCTTGCCGATCTATGCCAAGACACCGCAGGTAGTGCTTGTGGTGGGGGTAAACGGGTCCGGCAAGACGACCACAATCGGCAAGCTGGCCAGCCAGTTCAAAGCCGCAGGCAAGAACGTCGTGATCGCCGCCGGTGACACATTTCGCGCCGCCGCCGTCGAACAATTGCAGGTCTGGGGCGACCGTGCCGACGTGCCGGTACTGACCGCAGGGCAGGGGTCGGACCCGGCGAGCCTTGCGTTTGACGCGATGACAAAGGCGGAGCGTGACGGCGCTGACCTGCTGCTGATTGACACGGCCGGACGGTTGCAGAACCGCGGCGACCTGATGGAAGAACTGGCCAAGATCGTGCGGGTCATTCGCAAGAAAGACCCAAGCGCGCCGCATAATACTCTGTTGGTGCTGGATGCGACGACAGGGCAGAATGCGCTCAACCAAGTGAAGGTTTTTCAGGAAATTTCAGATGTTTCCGGTCTGGTCATGACCAAGCTGGACGGCACGGCCAAGGGCGGTGTGCTGGTGGCGCTTGCGGATAAGTTCGGGCTGCCGATCCATGCCATCGGCGTGGGCGAACAGATTGACGATCTGCAGCCCTTTGACCCGCAGGAGTTTGCGGATGCCTTGATGGGGCTGGACCCGCAGTGACGCAGCATAAAGGTTCGGCGACATGACCGAATGGATCAGCCAGATTGAAGGCACCGCAGCGGGGCACCAAGCGGCGCTTTGGCTTGCGCTGGCCGCGGCTTTTCTGCACGCCGTTTTTGGCGCGCTTCAGAAAGGGCGGCATGATCCGTGGTTGACCCGCGGGGCGATCGACTTTTCCTATTGCCTGATGGCAGCCCCCTTTGCGCTGTTTGTCGTGCCGTGGCCCGAGCCCCATATGTGGGTCATTTTTGCCGGGGCTTGGGCGATCCATATTGTCTACAAGCTGTTACAGGCCTGGGCCTACACCAAGGGGGCCTATACGGTCGTCTACCCTGTGGTGCGCGGCACGGGGCCCTTGTTCACCGTGATCGGCGCCTACCTCATTTTTGGAGAGAGCTTTTCGGGCGTGCAATGGTTGGGCGTTGCGGTGCTGGTGGCCGGCATCTTCGGGCTGGCGCTGTATAACTTTGTCTACCTCGTGTCCGAACGCGATACGCTGAACGCGGCCCTCGGGCTGGCGGTGCTGACGGGGCTTTTCGTGGCGCTTTATACGACATTCGACGCCTATGGCATCCGCGCGACGGACAACCCGTTTACCTTTCTGGCGTGGTTTTTCATGATCGACGGGCTGGTCATGCCCGTGATCGCCGCGCGCCGCTGGCTGCGGATGGAGGATCGCCCCGACCTTGGCCCGTTGATGACCCGCGGCGTGGCGGGTGGCTTTGTCGCCTTTTTCAGCTTTGGTTCGATCATGCTGGCGACCCGTCTGGACAAAGTGGGCGAGGCCGCCGTGCTGCGTGAAACCTCGACCGTGTTTGCGGCGCTGATCGGATGGTTGGTGCTAAAAGAAACCGTAGGCCCGCGCCGTATTGCCCTGATGGCGCTGATCGCGCTTGGCGCGGTGATCGTCGAAATGGGCGGATAACTGGAGAGCAAGATGAGCACGACACGCGAGATAAACCCTTTCGTCAAATCGGCGCTGGAATACGGGCCGGTGCTGATATTCTTTGTCGCCTATCTGCGCTTCAAGGACGAGACCTTCACCCTGTGGGGCACCGACTATAGCGGCTTTATCGTGGTGACGGCGGCCTTTGTGCCGCTGTTGATCCTGTCGACGGGCGCGCTGTGGGCGCTGACGGGCAAGATCAGCCGCATGCAGGTTGCCACAGTCATTCTGGTAACGCTGTTCGGGGGCCTGTCGGTTTGGCTGAATGACGAGAGGTTCTTTAAAATGAAGCCGACCGCCATCTACCTTTTGTTTGCAGTGCTGCTGGCGATCGGTCTGGCGCGGGGGCAATCCTATCTCAAGTTCGTGATGGAAGAGATGATGCCTCTGAATGACGCCGGCTGGATGATCCTGACCAAACGGCTGATGCTGTGCTTTTTCGGTCTGGCGCTCGCGAACGAGCTGATCTGGCGCTTTGCCAGCACCGAGACTTGGGTGTATTTCAAGACATTCGGGCTGACGGCGGCGGTGTTTGTGTTTTTCATGACGCAAGGGCGGCTGTTCCAGACCTATGGTTTGGAAAAAGACGAAAGCTAGGACGGGGGCCAGCCCCCGCTGCCCCGTATGGGGCAGCACCCCCGGGATTTACGGCCATTTGGAAGGCGGCTTGCTGTTATAGTTGACGCGAGCGGGCGAGGGGCGTAGCAGATGACACGTGGCGATTTGATACCGGATTGCGGGCCACGGGCAGAGAAACCTGCCAAATTCCGCTAAAAGGTCAGGATGAAAGCCCCCTTTCGCTTGACCGCGTCTGGGGTTTTTTTACGCCCGCTGCACGGCGGGACAGGAAGGATGAGAGAATGAGCGTTGATTGGAAACCGCGGACCAAGGCTGTTCACAGTGGCACCCGCCGCAGCCAGTATAACGAAGTGTCCGAGGCCGTGTTCCTGACACAGGGTTTTGTCTATGACAGCGCCGAACAGGCCGAGGCGCGGTTCCAGTCGCTGGGGGATGACGAGTTTATCTATGCCCGCTACGGCAACCCCACGGTGCGCATGTTCGAGGACCGGATCTCGGGGCTTTTGGGGTATGAGGATTGTTTCGCCTGTACCTCTGGTATGGCGGCGGTCAGCGGCGCGCTGACATCGCTGCTGAAAGCAGGCGATCATGTGGTCGCCGCGCGCGCGCTTTTCGGGTCGTGCCTGTATGTGCTGGAGGATATCCTGGCGCGTTTCGGGGTCGAGGTGACCTTGATCGACGGCACGGATAACGCGGCCTGGGATGCTGCCATTCGCCCTGACACGACCATGGTCTTCTTTGAGAGCATTTCGAACCCCACCCTGGAAGTCGTTGACATGCGCCATGTGGTGAAAGCGGCCCATGCCGTCGGCGCGCTGGTGCTAGCGGATGACGCGATGGCGACGCCGGTATTTTCCTATGCCAAGGAATGTGGTGCGGATATCGCCATTATCTCGACCACGAAACATGTGGACGGGCAGGGGCGTATGCTGGGCGGTGCGATTTGCGGCCCCAAAGAGCTGATCCGCGGACCCGTCGAAGCCTATATGAAACACACCGGCGGCGCGATGAACCCGTTTACCGCCTGGACCCACCTCAAGGCGCTTGAAACCATCGACCTGCGTGTGCGTGCCCAAGCGGATGCCGCCTATAAGATCGCAGATGCGCTGAACGGGCACCCCAAGCTGAGCGCTGTGCGCTATCCGACACATCCCAGCCATCCGCAGCACGCGCTCGCCACGTCTCATGCGCCGTCGGCGGGGACTGTCTTGGCGGTAGAGGTCAAGGGCGGTAAGGACGCGTGTTTTGCATTCCTTAATGCGCTCGAGATTATCACCATCTCGAACAACTTCGCCGATGCGAAATCCATCGCGACCCATCCGGCGACCACGACGCACCAGCGTTTGCCGGATGACCAGAAGGCTACGCTGGGGATCAGCCCCGGCCTTGTGCGCTTGTCTGCGGGGCTTGAGGAGGTGGATGATCTGATNGCCGACATCCGTCAGGCGCTGGACACATTGAAGTGATCNNTTGGGGGCTTTGCCTGCTTGGCTGGACGNAGCATTGGTAAAGCCCCCGATATCNCCTATATAGGGGGCAACTTGCGAAAGGGCCTTGCTATGAATATCGCCGCGACAGTGATACCGGACCGTGATGACGCGGTTGCCGCACTCGATACGTTGCGGGCCTGGGCTCGCAAGGCCAGCGCGACAGAGATGGATGCGCTGGACCCGTCGCTGGCCCGTCTGTTGCGAAGCGTCGATAGCTACCCTCAGTTCAGCCGCGACTATCCCAGTAATTTTGCTGTGGGAGATAACTACAAGGCCACGCTGCCCGATCTGCAAAACGGCCCGTCGAGCCTGATCCGTGGTGCGAGACAGCAGATCCAGCATGTGGGGATATCGAACTTTCGGTTGCCCATGCGGTTTCACACCCGCGAGGGCAGCGATCTGACGCTCGAGACATCGGTCACCGGATCGGTNAGCCTTGAGGCGGATAANAAGGGCATNAACATGTCCCGCATCATGCGCAGTTTCTATAAACATGCGGATGAGGTGTTCAGCTTCGAGGTGATGGAAGCTGCGCTGGATGATTATAAGTCCGACCTCGAAAGCTATGATGCCCGCATCCAGATGCGGTTTTCCTTTCCGGTACGGATCGATAGCCTGCGGTCGGGGCTGTCGGGCTACCAGTATTACGACATCGCGCTTGAGCTGGTCGAGGCCGCAGGCGCGCGCAAGAAGATCATCCACCTTGATTACGTCTATTCCTCTACCTGTCCCTGTTCGCTGGAACTGTCCGAGCATGCCCGTGCGACACGGGGGCAGCTTGCCACGCCGCATTCGCAACGCTCTGTCGCGCGGATCTCGGTCGACGTGAACTGCGAGGAAAGCTGCCTGTGGTTCGAAGACCTGATCGACGCGGCGCGCCGTGCGGTGCCAACAGAGACGCAGGTGATGGTCAAACGTGAGGACGAACAGGCGTTTGCCGAGCTGAACGCCTCTAATCCGATCTTTGTCGAAGACGCGGCGCGGCTGTTCTGCGAGCAGTTGCAAGCCGAACCGCGGGTGCGTGATTTTCGCATTGTGGCCAGCCACCAAGAAAGCCTGCACAGTCATGATGCGATCTCTGTNCTGACGCAGGGCGATACCTTTGCGGCTCAAAGCATCGANCCCAGACTGTTCAGCACGCTGTTTCACGTCGGCTGATNTTNGCACGGTTTTAGGGCAGTCACTCTGACATGTTTTCATTCTGCGTATTTATTGCGCGGAGGTTTGTGGTGCTTGCTTGAAACATGCACAAAGTCATGCTGCGATGCGGCATCTTCGGGATGCTGCTATGCAGAAACGTCGGTTCTCATTGGGGATTGCTTCGTTATATTAAGAGGCAGAATAAGGTAACCGGCAGAAATGCAAAGATAAATCGAGAGTTTATTATGGCTTACAACAGCACAATTTCGCAAAGCAACGTCCCCACCATCAAAGCTCCCTTCGCCGTCATCGGCGGGTTTTTTGCTGCCATCTGGAACGGTTTGATCGCAGCGGGTGCGAACTCGGGCCGGATGCGTCAGGTGACATTCCTGCAGTCCAAGACCGACGAAGAGCTGGCCGCGATGGGTATCAAGCGTGATGACATCGTGCACCATGTTTTCCGCGACACATATTACGTCTGATCGGTTNACAGGTTGANTATTGACGGCCCGGGTGTGTCTTGCCCGGGCCGTTTTGCGTTTTACCGCAGGGCGNGTCCTTGACACCGGCGCGCCGCCGCGCCAACGCTGCGCAGATGTTGGATTTGCGCCCAGTTGGATATGTCATCGGCCTNTTGGTGTCGGTGCTTGGCATNGCGATGATNGTGCCAATGTTGGTCGATATTGCCGAAGGGCGCGGCCATTGGCCCGTCTTCGTCGAGGCNGGGCTGATCACCATGCTGGGGGGCAGCATGATCGCGCTGGCCTGTGCCAACGGGGTCAGGGAAGGGCTGACGATCCAGCANACCTTTTTGNTGACGACGGCCGTGTGGCTGATGCTGCCGNTNTTCGGCGCGCTGCCGTTCATGCTGGGCGCGACAGAGGCGCGTTTCGTCGATGCGGTGTTCGAGGCCATGTCGGGCATGACCACCACCGGATCNACGGTGTTTTCCGGNCTTGATGATCTGCCCAAGGGGCTGTTGTTGTGGCGNGCGATCCTGCAGTGGCTGGGCGGCATCGGTATCATTGTTGTGGCGATGGTGTTCCTGCCCGANCTGCGCGTCGGTGGTATGCAGATNTTCAAGTCGGAAGCNTTTGATACCTTTGGTAAAATCCTNCCGNGGGCCGGGCAGATCGCCAGCCAGATCTCGGTCATTTATGTCTGGCTGACCTTCGCCTGCGCGCTGACCTATCTGACCTTGGGGATGAACGTCTTTGACGCGACGGTCCACGCGCTGACCACCGTGTCTACGGGCGGGTTTTCNAATTATGACGCNTCNTTCGGTACCTTTAGCGGCAATGCGGAATATGCNGCGTCGATCTTCATGGTGCTCGCGGCGCTGCCTTTCGTGCGCTANGTGCAACTGCTGAACGGCAACCCNTTGGCCCTGCATCGTGATCCGCAGGTAAAGGGTTTCTTGCTGACNATTGCGGTNCTGGTGGGCCTGATCTTTATCTCTATCCAGTCGGTCTTTCCGCATCATTGGGAGCAATCCCTGCGNGAGGCGCTGTTCAACATCACTTCAATCATTTCNGGCACGGGCTTTGCCTCGGTNGATTATATGACCTGGGGGCCGTTTCCCGTGGCGCTGTTTTTCTTTACGGGGCTGATTGGCGGCTGCGCGGGGTCCACCGCCTGTTCGATCAAGATCTTCCGCTATCAGCTGTTGTTCGCATCCATCCGTGCGCAGTTGCAGCGAATCCGGTCACCCCACGGCATCTTTACCCCGCGCTATGACGGNCGCCCGATCAGCGGCGATGTCATGATCTCGGTCATGTCGTTTTTCATGTTCTTCACGCTGACANTAGGGCTGGTGGCCGTGGCGCTCAGNATGACNGGGCTGGATTTCGTGACCTCGATCTCGGGGGCGGGGGCGGCCTTGGGGAACATCGGGCCGGGTTTGGGCAAGATCATCGGGCCGGCAGGTAATTTCAGCACCCTTAACGACACAGCAAAATGGATCCTGACCGCCGCGATGCTGGTCGGGCGACTGGAGCTTATGGCGGTATACGTCATTCTGACATTCAAATTCTGGAGAGCATAATGAGCGCAGTACAAACCCGTCCTTTGGGGGCACAGATTTCTCATATGCTCAAGTCTCGCGGGGTAGAGGTGATCTTTGGCATCCCCGGCGTGCATAACCAAGAGATGTACCGCGGGATCGAGGAAGCAGGGCTGACCCATGTGCTGGCGCGGCACGAACAGGGGGCGGGCTTTATGGCAGATGGCTATGCCCGGGCCACANGCAAGCCGGGGNTCGCCTATGTGATCACCGGCCCGGGGCTGTGCAATGTGATGACGCCAATGGGGCAGGCCTACAGCGATTCCGTGCCGGTNCTGGTGTTGTCCTCCTGTCTGGATGAAACGGCGGCGCGGAAGGGGCAGCTGCACCAGATGAACGATCAGCGCGCGGCGGCGGAAACCGTGTGCGANTGGTCCGAAATGGCGCTGACGGCNCCGGCGGCCTACCAGNTGATNGACCGTGCNCTGNCCGAATTTGCCACCAGCCGCCCGCGGTCCAAGCATATTTCTGTTCCCATTCACCTGCTGGAGGCNGAGGCCGCCCCCGCGCACGCCCTTGCCGTCAGCGCGACCTTGCCGGCNGTGCCCTCTGCGCAGATCGACCTTCTGGCGCAAAAGCTGGCCGCAGCGCAAAAGCCGCTGTTCATCTTTGGCGGCGGTGCCGTTGGCGTTCAAAACGTTGACGCCCTGCTGGCCCGCTGGCAGGCGGCGAGCCTGACGACCTATGCCGGACGCGGCATCGTCTCGCCCGGAGCGCCGCTGCATTTCGGGGCCTATCTCGCGCGGGAAAGCAGCGTGGATGTGATCGCGCAGGCGGATCTTGTGATCTCCGTCGGGACCGAGCTGGCAGAGGTGGACCTCTGGCGCGATCATCTGGGCCATTCAGGCGAGCTGGTGCGCGTTGATATTGATCCGTCGGTTCTGGCGGACCCGCANGCNGCACCGTTTGCCATCCTTGGNGATGCGGTACAGGTAATGNCCGCGCTTGACGCTGCCTTGCCGGACGAACGCACAGCAGCGGGGTGGAATGCGGCCGAGGTGGCAGGCTGGCGCAAACGCTGGCGGTCAGAAGTGGATATGGAGCGTCCGGGCATCCTTGCCGTGGTGGAGGCGGTGAAGGCTGCGACGCCCGAAGGCACGATGATCTACTCGGACATGACCCAATTCGCCTATGCCGCAACCGAGGTCTGGGAGATGGACCGCCCCGGGTATTGGCATCATCCCTACGGGTTCGGCACGCTTGGCTACGCAACACCTGCTGCGATTGGTGGGGCCATTGGCCGCCCCGGGCTGCCGACCATGGCGATCATCGGGGATTATGGCTTTCAGTACACGGTGCAGGAACTGGGGGCTGCGGTAGAGCTGGGGCTGCCCCTGCCGATCATCCTGTGGGACAATGGCAAACTGGGCGAAATCGAAGACAGCATGACCCGCGCGCAGATCGCGCCAAACGCGGTCATCGCCCATAATCCCGATTTTTGCAAACTGGCCGAAGCCTATGGAGCCTATGCCGCGGCACCGAAATCGCTGGAGGAGCTGCCAGAGGTCCTGGCGCAAGCCTTCAAGGCCGACCGCCCGACGTTGATCTATCTGACGCCCCAGACCGCAGTCTGATCAAGGGCGCTTCCCGAAGCGGTTCAAACGACTGACCCCGATCCCCCGTTAAACGGGGGATCGGGGTTTTATTTATTCCCAACAGCTGACCAGTACGGTCATGCCCTTGGCTTTTTCACGCAGGTCCTGCGGCTTGATCGTGGTGCTGCTGGCCGTGGTATCAACGGTGACACCGGCCTTTTGCGCAAGCTCTGCGATGACCTTGGATTCAACCGCAAAGGCGACATCTTCGGGCAATTCGCGTGCGCCATTGGCACGGGGCAGCAACATGCCCAAGACCCGCCCGTCACGATCCAGAATCGGGCCACCCGCGTCACCGCTGCGGGCTTCTAGCGCGAGGCGGGCGATGTTCTCTTCGCCTTGCAGCCCACGCACATCGGCCAGCGTGCCATAGGTCACCGTCGCTGATCCAAGCACGCCTTCATAGGGGAAGCCCGCAACCGCGATTTCGGATTGCAAACGGGGGGGCACGGTGTTGAACGCCGCCACATCCAATGGCGAAAGTGCTGCGCGGGGTTTCAGCAGGCTGATCCCGCTGGCCGCATCATCAACAACCACATCAAGCTCTGTCTCGTCGTCCAGCGTCAGACGACCACAGCTTTGCACCGCCTCGGATGTGGTGGCAACAGTACCTCGCCCATCAATGAAGAAGCCCGAGCGCGAGATTTTCGGCGACCGGATTTGCAGACCCGACACCAGATCGACAGCCTGACGGTCGCCACCCCCCGCTGCGGCATCCAGCGTACCGGGCAGGCGGGTGAAGGATTTCGTCATCTCGGCAATCACGCGGCGGCGGCGGTCTTCGTCCCCGGCGGGCCAGATGAGGGTGAAGCCCTTGATCTCGCCATTCTGCAGCGACACCTGCGTCTGGCTGACGATGCGGCCGTTCTCGCCGATCAGCTCGAAACTGTCGGACTTCCGCTCGCGCGGGCCTTCTTCGGGGACGATTTCAAGGGTCTGCATGATGTCATACAGGCCAAAGAGCGTATCCTGATCGCCCGCCTGACTGATCAGAAGAACCCGCGCGTCGATGTCGCCGGTGCCATTGTAATGAGCGAAGGGGGGCTCGAACCGGTCAAACCCCACGATCTTGGTCGGCATCACCATCTCGATCCCCGCGTCGGCGTTGCGCACGGCCTGCAGGCCCAGACCTTCGAGCACGGCGTTATATTGTTTCAGAAGGGCGGCGCGTTGCAGCGTTGTCAGCACGCCGGTGGCGTCATAGCCGTTGGCCCCTTGCCAATCGGCCATAGACCCCCGCGTACCCCGCCCGAAGGCACCGTCGATAGAGGCATTGTAAAACCCCGCCCACTTCAGCGCGACCTGCAACTGTTCGCGCGCCTCGCGGTCAAGATCCCGTTCGCTGGCGCGCGCTTCGGCCAGGGTTTCGTCACGTGGTGGTTCGGGCAGGACAGGGACTTGCGTGGTTTCTGCCTCTGCGGTGGCGGTGTTCTCTTGCTCCAGCGCTTCGCTGGCGGGGGGCAGGGTGGTTTGCGTGATCTCACTGTCTGTCTGAGTATCGGTGGGGGATGCAGGGTCAACCGGTGCGATCAGCGGAATGTTCAGGACGTTCGCGCCCACGGGCCAGAACTGCTGCTGGAACCGTTCAGAAAGCTGGATAAAGCTGTCGCGCGGAATCACCCCGTCCCGGCGGTAGCGGCGCAACAACAGCTCTGCGTCATCACGGCGATAGGGACCGACCGCGATTCCATACCAACTGCCGCCCAAGGCAAAGCCGTTCACATCCTCAAGACTGGCGCTATAGGCACGTGCGCGATCGGTCGCCGCGGCCAGATTGGGCTGGGCTTCGACCTGTATCCAAACCACATCATCGGCAGACTGTGCAAAGGCAAACGGGGCAATAAACAAGGCGGCGATCAGGGCCGCAAACAGTCGCGTCATAGGTATGGGTGCTCTCAAGGATTTAAACTTGCAGTAGATAAGCAGGAACCTGTGCAAAATACCATGCTTGAGACAGCGCAAATCATCACAAAGCTGCCAATTGACCCTACCGCAACAGCACCTTAGGAAAGGCGCGCAGCAGCAAAGGCAAAATCTTATGTCCGACCCGGTCCAGCGCCCCCGTTCATTTCAGGAAATCATCCTCGCCCTACAGTCCTATTGGGCACGTCAGGGCTGTGCGGTCCTGCAGCCCTACGACATGGAAGTCGGTGCGGGTACGTTCCACCCGGCCACGACCCTGCGCGCGCTTGGCACCAACCCTTGGGCCGCCGCCTATGTGCAGCCCTCGCGCCGCCCGACCGACGGGCGCTATGGGGAAAACCCCAACCGTTTGCAGCATTATTACCAGTTTCAGGCGCTGATCAAACCCAGCCCGCCCAACCTGCAAGAGCTTTACCTCGGATCGCTTGAGGCGATCGGGATCGATATGGCGCTGCATGACATCCGCTTTGTCGAGGATGATTGGGAAAGCCCCACTTTGGGCGCATGGGGACTGGGCTGGGAAGTCTGGTGTGACGGCATGGAAGTGTCGCAGTTCACCTATTTCCAGCAGGTCGGCGGCCATGATTGCCACCCTGTATCGGGAGAGCTGACCTACGGGCTCGAGCGTTTGGCGATGTATGTTCTGGGCGTCGATCACGTGATGGACATGCCCTTTAACAGCCCCGACGCGCCGATCCCGCTGACCTATGGTGACGTATTCAAACAGACCGAGGAAGAATACGCCCGCTGGAACTTTGATGTCGCCAATACCGACGTGCTGCTGGACCACTTTGTCGAGGCCGAGAACGAGTGCAAGGCGATCCTTGCGCAAGATGCCGTGGACCCCAAGACCGGCAAGCGCATCGTGATGGCGCACCCCGCCTATGACCAATGCATCAAGGCGAGCCACATCTTCAACCTGCTGGACGCACGCGGTGTCATCTCGGTGACAGAGCGTCAGGCCTATATCGGGCGGGTACGCACCCTTGCCAAAGCCTGCGCCGACGCCTTTGTTCAGACACGGGCCGGCGGTTGGTCGGAAAACGCGGCATGAACGGTAAAATTGTAGGAGGCGTCATCTTGGTTGCAGCAGCCATTGCGGGTCTCGCGCTTTATTATCTACAGGTCTACGGCTATTATCACGAGGCACCGGCACCGGATGAGGGCGTCTCGCTGGTGTCGATCTCCAGCAATGCGTCCGAGCCGATCCTGACCGACAATTTCCGCGCCATCGACGCCGACAGCTCGCCCATCCGCTACCGCGCATGTTTCGACACCTCGCTTAGCCTCGCCATGCTGTCCGAAACCTATGTCGTCAGCGACGAGGTCACGCCGCGCAATGCACCGGGCTGGTTCGACTGTTTTGACGCCAAAGCCATCGCAGAAGAGATCGAGGCAGGCACGGCGCTGACCTTTCTGGGGCAGAAGAACGTGCATTTCGGCGTTGACCGTATCGTTGCGATCACTTCGGACGGGCGCGGCTATGTCTGGCACGAGCTGAACGATTGTGGCGACAAAGCCTATGATGGCACCGTGGTGGGCGAAGCTTGCCCGGAACGCCCCGCCGACTGATCCGACCCGGATCGACCGGCCCTTTGACATAAGCGCTGTTTGCGCGACACATATTTAACCGCACCCAAGCGACACGCGGCCCCGAAAGGTACGAACCCATGCCCGACCTCCTGATAGAGCTTTTCTCGGAAGAAATTCCCGCCCGCATGCAATCGCGCGCGGCGGATGATCTAAAGAAACTGGTGACGAACGGTCTGGTGGATGCGGGGCTGACCTATGCCTCTGCCGCGGCCTTTTCGACGCCGCGTCGTCTGACCCTGACGATCGAGGGGATGCTGGACGCCAGCCCGTCGCTGGTCGAGGAACGCAAAGGCCCCAAGGCCGATGCGCCGGAAAAAGCCATCGAAGGGTTTCTGCGCGGCGCGGGGCTGACCCGCGACCAGCTGGAAGAGCGTGACACGCCCAAGGGTAAGATCCTGTTTGCCATGATCAACAAGCCGGGCCGCCCCGCAGCCGAGATCGTGGCAGAAGTGCTGGAAACCACCATTCGCAACTTCCCCTGGCCTAAATCCATGCGGTGGGGCAGTGGCAGCTTGCGGTGGGTGCGCCCGTTGCATTCGATCCTGTGTATCCTGTCGGCCGAGGATGGCGCGCAGACCGTGCCCTTGACCATCGACGGGATCACTGCGGGCGACACCACGCGCGGGCACCGCTTTCTGGCCCCCGATACAATCACCGTCAGCAGCTTTGACGA
>NZ_NHBI01000030.1:0-35297 GCF_002167505.1 Sulfitobacter sp. TMED3
CAGCACCACTCTGCCGCGCCGGTGATCACGGCCACTGTGGTCTGGGTCGCCGCGATTGCCGTCGGGCTGGGGCTGGGCCTTGGCTTGGGCCAGCAAAGCGATCAACCCGCCCCGACCGAAACCGCCGCGCTAGAGGATGTCGCCTCTGACTGGCAGGTGCAGGATGGGACCATCGCGCTAGAGGTCACGCAGTTCGGGTCCGTCGTGGCTGGCAGCTTTGCCGATTGGACATCCGCGATCACATTTGACGACACCGTACAATCCGGCAAAGCGGGCGACGTAACGACCACGGTCGCGATCCCGTCGCTGAGCCTCGGGTCGGTCACGGATCAGGCGATGGGGGCCGATTTCTTCAACAGCGAGGCCTTCCCCACCGCGACGTTTCAGGCCGATATCAATGCCACCGCCGACGGCTATGTCGCGGCGGGCAGCCTGACGATCAAGGATCAGACGATGCCTGTCGACCTGCCTTTCACCCTGACATTGCAGGGCGACACTGCCCGGATGACAGGCTCCACCACGCTGGACCGCCGCAACTTCGGCATCGGGGACACCGTGACGGACGAAAGCTCGCTGGCCTTTAGCGTCACGGTGAATATCGACCTCACCGCCACACGCGGGCAGTAATCCCGCCCCACAAATGCAAAAACGCCGGGGTTCTGCCCCGGCGTTCTCGTTTCTTAATAAACGGTGGAAAGCTTACTCAGCCTTCATCGCTTCGATAGAGATGTTCACTTGCACTTCGTCGCTGACGAAAGGCGCGAACTGACCAAGGTTGAAATCGGTGCGTGTGACCGTGGTCGTCGCGTCGAAACCGGCCCAAGGCTTCTTGGCCATCGGATGCTCGCCCATCTGGTTCAGCTTGGCATCCAGCACAACGGATTTGGTCACGTCGTTCATGGTCAGATCACCGGTGATCAACGCGGTCTTTTCGCCTGTAACCTCGATACCCGTCGATTCAAACGTCACCATGTCGCCGTCTTCAGCGCCAAAGAAATCAGCGGTCATGAAGTGTTCGGTGCGGGGCTCCCAGCCGGTGATCATGTCTTTGACCGGGAAAGATACGGACACAGAGGAGTTCGCGGGCTCTGCCTCGTCCAGCATGATTTCACCGTCAAAACCGCTGAACATCGACGTGGTGGTCGAGAACCCAAGGTGGTTATAGGTGAAGACGATCTGGCTGTGGCTTGCGTCCAGCACATATTTTTCGGCAGCGAAAGCGGAGGTGGCACCCAGTGTCAGGGCGGTGGCAAGAAGGACAGACTTCATGGTCATTGGAATACTCCTGTTGGCGTTTGTCTGCACCATACATGAAGCATTTCAGCGTTTCAGCAACCCAGCAGTGTTCAACAGTTAATGCGCATTGGCGAACAGTCGCGCGTCAGACATGTGATAAACACGCACATATCGACCAAGCTGCGATCAGATCGCCAGACCCGAGTCGCGCAGGCTAAAGGTCAGGTTATCGACCACGCGGCGCTCTGCAATATGGACATCAACGATGAAATTGCCGCGCCCGTCCCAGAAGTGAAAGTTGCGGCCAACACGCTCCACCCGTCCCAGATCGCCAAAACTGCAGCGTTGCAGCACCCGTTGCGCCCCCACCGTGCGCGGACGCACCAGACGCAGCTCGCGCCGCAGCGTGTCGATCTGGATCTCGGGCAGCGCGGGCTTTTGCCCCGAGAGCATCAGGCTTGCCCCCAACATCACAGACAACGCCGACAGCCCCACCTTGAACAGCATCACATCAGACCCAAAGTTCGACCCCGGCGTCAGCCACAACCCCGACGCCGCCAGCACCAAGGCCGCCCCCAGCAACCGCTGGACGCTGCGCACCACCGCCCGAGAGCCATCTACCATTCCGGCCTGTGCCGAAAACTGAAGACTATCCGCCGAGAAATTCGTAACTGCGCCCATTGCTCTGATAAACCTTGCTTAACCGTGTGATCTCCCCTTCAGTTCTCGTATGGGTTCATGACGAAAAAGAGGCGCGACCGTGATCGAAGTGGTACTTTTCAAAGGATCACCCGCCCCAAATCGATAGACGCCCGTGCCATAGCGCCAACGCACCCTTGCCCTGCCTGCAAAACCGTGTATATCGGCCCTTCGTTTTGCATCATCTTTTGAACCGCGCAGACTCTCGTGGTGGGGCCGCAAAACGCAAATGCCCTGCCTATGAAATGCGCCTTGATATAAATAGGAGTGCACATGCCGCTTTATGAGCATGTTATGATTGCGCGTCAGGACTTGTCCAACACGCAAGCAGAAGGCCTTATCGAACACTTTGGCACAGTTTTGGCTGACAACGACGGCAAGCTCGTCGACAGCGAATACTGGGGCGTCAAAACGATGGCCTACAAGATCAACAAAAACCGCAAGGGCCACTATGCCTTCCTGCGTTCGGACGCACCAGCGACCGCCGTACAGGAAATGGAACGCCTGATGCGTTTGCATGATGACGTGATGCGCGTTCTGACCATCAAAGTTGATGAGCACAAAGAGCTGCCATCGGTTCAGATGCAGAAACGTGACGAGCGCCCCGAGCGTGGCGAACGCCGCGAACGTCGTTGATCATCAGCTTGCAATAAAGGACATAAACCATGGCCGCTAAACCATTTTTCCGCCGTCGTAAGGTCTGCCCCTTCTCGGGCGACAACGCACCGGCAATCGATTACAAAGACACACGTCTTCTGCAGCGCTACATCTCTGAGCGCGGCAAAATCGTTCCTTCCCGCATCACCGCAGTCTCCGCGAAAAAGCAGCGTGAATTGGCCCGTGCCATCAAACGCGCCCGCTTCCTCGCCCTGCTGCCCTACGCCGTTAAGTAAGGAGAAAGCACATGCAAGTTATCCTTCTGGAACGTGTGGCCAAACTGGGCCAAATGGGCGAAGTCGTGGACGTAAAGCCCGGCTACGCACGCAACTTCCTGCTGCCCCAAGGCAAAGCGCTGTCGGCTTCCAAAGCCAACATCGAAGCCTTTGAAGGTCAGAAAGCCCAGCTTGAGGCACAAAACCTCGAGACCAAAAAAGAAGCCGAAGCACTGGCTGACAAGCTTAACGGTCAGCAGTTCATCGTCATCCGCTCCGCCTCCGATTCGGGTGCGCTTTACGGTTCGGTTACGACCCGTGACGCGGCAGACGTTGCCACAGCCGAAGGCTTCACCATCGACCGCAAACAGGTCGTTCTGGGCAGCCCGATCAAAGACCTGGGCCTGCATGACGTCACCGTCATCCTGCACCCCGAAGTCGAAGCCACCATTCAGCTGAACGTTGCACGTTCCCCTGAAGAGGCCGAGCTTCAGGCCGCAGGCAAGTCGATCCAGGAACTGGCCGCAGAAGAAGAAGCTGCAGCCGAATTCGAGATCTCTGAACTGTTCGACGATATCGGCTCCGCCGCATCCGACGACGACGATCTGGCAGAAGCTGTCGAGAAAACAGACGAAGACGAAGCGCAAGCCTAAGCCTTCCGATCTGATTCCAAATGAAACGCCGCCGCTGACCTCTCAGCGGCGGCGTTTTTCATTGCGACATCGGCAATATGCCGCCCTGTGCTAAGCGACCCTCTGCCCATCCGGCACCGCTCTTGTTGCGCCGTTTTTCCGGCGTTGTAAGCATTTGGCTCCCGTCAACGATGCGAGTCACCCGCATGATCGCCCTCACACGTCGTTCCCTTTGCCAGATGTTGCTTTGCACACCTGCCCTCTCTGCCTGCGCCAGTACCGCGCCAGAGCCCGCCCCCGCGCCCCGCAAGCTGCCGCTCTATCCCAACGAGACGCCCGAGCTGCGCGGGCTGATCAACAAATGGGCCGACCACTACGAAGTCCCCCGCCCGTTGGTCCACCGTCTTGCCATCCGTGAAAGCACCCACCGTCCGGAGGCCCGCAATGGGCCCTACTTCGGCCTGCTGCAAATCCTGCCCGCCACCGCACGCGGCATGGGGTTTCGCGGCGATGCCGGCGATCTTCTCGATCCTGATGTAAACTTGAAATACGGCGTCAAATACCTGCGCGGCGCTTGGCTGCTGTCTGATGGCGATCACGCCACCGCAATCAAATGGTACGCCCGCGGCTATTACTACGAGGCCAAACGGCGCGGTATGCTGGTTGAAACCGGCCTGCGCAAAGGCTGAGCCCCCCTAAGGCGCGCCGCGCTGCCCCATAGGCGCAGGCGTGCNTNTCTCAGATCCAGTCGAGGTTCACCTGTCGCGCAGGGTATTTCGCCGCAAAGGTTTCGCGCAGAGCGCGGAACCTCGGTCTGAGATCCGCGAACTTGCGTTCATGGGTTTCCACGACCAAGCACCTGATCCCCTTGATCAAATCCGCTGCATCCATCGCCTCNAGCAGATCAAGCTCCGCGCCTTCGATGTCCATCTTCACAAAAGCGATCTCGCCGCGTTTATCGATTTCAGCCCTGATGATTTCCAGAAAATTGAGCAATGCGACATCGACATAATTGTCTGCGTCAATCGTACGNCCGCCGTCGACGATTGTGCTTTTGACCGATGCGCCCTTCATATTGTCGTCAAAGTTCGCAGCCCGCATCAGCCGCACAGTGCCCGAGCTGGCCCCAACCGCCGCGTTGACAAGACGCACGTTCGCGCGGTCTTTCACAGCCGCCGAGAGCTGTTCAAACGCGTAGGGATCGGGTTCATAGCTGATCACCTCGGCGCCTGTGTCGGCCAACAAACGGGTCACGACACCCACATTGGCCCCGCAGTCCATCGCCAGATCGCCAGGCTTCAGCATCGCCGTCACCCCCTTGAGAAAGCCCATCGCCTCGGCCTGACGCAGGTTCCGCTTTGCACGCCGGCGGGCTTTGCGCTCCTCCTCGGTCAGGGGTGTCTTTGCTCTCGCGGCGCGGCGCGCCCTGTTGCTGGCTTGATCTGACATGTGTCTACCACCCTCCCCTTGGCTGGAACTGCCGCATTTTGCTGCACTAAAACGGATAACTCCCCAGCCGTCTAACGAAAAAAGCCGCCCCAATCGGGACGGCTTTGATCTTTGTGATACCGAAAAAGGGGAAAGACTTATTCGTCTTCCAGCTCTTCCACGGCTTTCTGCAGGTCTTCCTTCGACACTTCTTTCTCGTTCAATGTCGCCTGTTCAAACACGTGATCAACGACTTTGTCTTCGAACAAAGGAGCGCGCATCTGCTGTTGCATCTGCTGGTTTTGCTGAACGAATTCAAAGAACTGACGTTCCTGACCCGGGTACTGACGTGCCTGGTTCATGATCGCTTGCGTCATTTCCGCGTCGGTGACCTGAACTTCGGCTTTCTGACCCAGCTCGGCCAGCAGCAGGCCAAGACGCACGCGGCGCTCGGCGAGCTTCTTGTGCTCGTCTGTGGTTTCGATTTCCGGGTGGTCATGACCCTGAACGTCAGGGTTGTCTTCGTGCCACAGCTGGTGCGCGATCTGGCCTGCTTCGGCTTCGACCAGCGACGGCGGCAGGTCAAAGCTGACCAGCTTGTCCAGCTCGTCCAGCAGACCGCGTTTCATGACAGCGCGCGACGCACCGGCATATTCCGCTTCCAGACGCTCTGCGATCTGGGATTTCAGCGCAGCCAGATCTTCGGCACCGAATTTCTTGGCCAGCTCGTCGTCCACTTTCGCGGCAACAGGCTTTTTCACTTCTTTAACCTTGCACTCGAACACGGCTTCTTTGCCGGCGAGGTGAGGCGCTTGGTAATCTTCCGGGAAGGAAACCGTTACGTCTTTCTCGTCGCCTGCCACAACACCGACCAGCTGCTCTTCGAAACCGGGGATGAAGGAGTTGGAGCCCAGCACCAGCGGGTAATCTTCCGCCGCGCCGCCTTCAAAGGCTTCGCCGTCTACTTTGCCGAGGAAATCGAATGTGATCTGGTCGCCGTCTTCTGCCTTGGCACCCTCTTCGCGGGCTTCAAAGTCCTGTGCGGTCTCTGCCAGGTTGGCCAGCGCTTCTTCAACGGCGGCGTCATCGGCTTTGACAACCATTTTTTCCAGCGTGATGGACGACAGGTCTACTTCTGGGATATCGGGCAGTGCTTCGTAGGTCATGGTGACCTCGACGTCGTCGCCTTCTTTCCAGTCTTCATTCGCCATTTTGACGTCGGGCTGCATCGCAGGGCGATCGCCGGACTTTTCAAAATGCTCTTGCATGGCGCCATCAATGCTTTCCTGCATTGCTTCGCCCATAACCTTTTGGCCGAACTGCTTTTTCAGCAGCGCCATTGGGACTTTACCTTTGCGGAAACCCTTCATCTCGACTTCGGGCTGCGCTTCGGCCAGCTTTTCGTTGACCTTGGCCTCCAGCTCAGCTGCTGTCACAGTGATGGCATAGCCGCGTTTCAGACCTTCGTTCAGCGTCTCGTTGACCTGCATGTTTGCTCCATAGGGTAAGGCCGCGCATTGCGGGGCGCGGGCGGAAAAATTTCCGCTCTTCTATTGGGGCCTGCGCTTGGGCGCAAGCGGATTTGGCGGCGGGGTCCCGTGGGACGGGGCGAATTGCCCCCTGCCCCCGCGTACCGATGGCATTTAACGTCTCGCGCGGCGTCCAGTGGGCGCATACTCGGCCCCCGAGGCACCGCATCCGGCTCAGGACATACCAAGCGCTTCTTTGTACATCTCAAGCACGGCTTCTTCTTCGGCGATATCATCGGCTTCGCGCTTGCGCAGAGCGATTATCTTGCGCAGCACCTTGGTGTCGTAACCGCGGGATTTCGCTTCGGCCATGACCTCTTTTTGCTGTTCGGCGAGGTCTTTCTTCTCGGCATCCAGCCGTTCGATCCGCTCTACGAACTGGCGCAGCTCATTCGCGGTCACGCGATATGTGGCATCACCGATGGCGTCTTGGGATTCGGGATTGGTGGCACTGTCGCTCATCTGGGGCGTCCTATGTCTTGAATGGGTCAGCGCATTGACTACCCGCGTGCCTGCGCTGCCGCAAGCCACTCTTGCCCATTGGGCGGAATTCGGATAGCTCGCGGCCTATGGAAAATGCATCTCTTTCAATCTTTGACGTCCTGATCTGGGCGGGCGCGGCGATCTCCTTTGTAGGGTTGGTCGGGCTTGTCTGGTGTATCCTGCGCGTGGCCCGTGCCAAACGCGCNGCCCTGCCCGAAGAAGAGATGCGGATCGTCCTGCAAAAAGTGCTGCCGATGAACCTTGGCGCATTGCTGCTGTCGGTGATCGGGCTGATGATGGTCGTGGTCGGTATCATCCTCGGCTAAGGCAGGTGACGGCCACTTTCNGCCCCTGTCTNTATANATAACAANCGCCCAGAGACCGACACNGCGTCAACCTCGCGCTTGCGGCTTGCCACACATTCAGCATTCATTATATGTTTTCCCGACACCCGCCGCTTACGGCGGTACNAAAGGGCGATATAGCATATGATTGAAGCAGATTGGATTTGGGGCCTGATTGGCGGGCTGATGATTGGCAGCGGCGCTGCGGTCTACCTGTTGGGGAACGGCCGCATCATGGGAGCCAGCGGCATTATNGGCGGGCTGGTGGACGGATCGGCGCGCGGCGCTTGGGCCGAACGCGGCAGNTTTCTGGCGGCGCTGATCATCTTNCCTGCGGTGATCGCATTCTTTGCCCCCGTCCCTGCGACCACCAACCTGACAGAGAACCTGTGGCTGGTCGGNGCGGCCGGTCTTCTGGTCGGGCTGGGCACGCGCATCGGCAATGGCTGNACCTCNGGTCACGGGGTCTGCGGCATNTCGCGGCTGAGCCCACGCGGTATCGTTGCCACGCTCGTTTATATCGCGGCAGGCGCGCTGATGGTTGTNGCCCTGCGCGCCCTGGTCGGAGGGGTCTGAGATGCGCAATATGCTNGCCGCCCTCGCCGGGGCCTTGTTTGGCACCGGGCTATATCTGTCGGGCATGACCGANACCCAAAAGGTCCAGGGGTTTCTGGATTTCTTCGGGGANTGGGATCCGACGCTCGCCTTTGTCATGGGCGGGGCCATTTTGCCGATGGCGGTCGCTTGGGCGNTNACCCGTGGGCGGCGGCCCGTGGNGGGCGGTGANTTCCCCGAACGCCCCGACCCGCGGCTGGACCGCAAGCTGATCGTGGGNGCCGTGCTCTTTGGCGCGGGCTGGGGGCTGGTCGGGCTGTGCCCGGGGCCTGCGCTGGCGTCGCTTGGGTTTGGCGGCTTGGGGGGCCTGATTTTTCTGATCACCATGCTGGCGGGTATGATGATCGCCCCCAAAGCGCGGCGGATACTAGACACAACGCGGGCGGCTGGATAAGTCAAACTATGGATATTCGTCAAATCACCCCCCGCTTCTTTGCTGCCCCTCAGATCGACCCCTCCGATATGGAGGCGATCAAAGAGGCTGGCGTTACCTTGATCCTGTGCAACCGTCCCGACGCGGAAGTGCCCCCCAGCCANCAGCATGCCGCCATCCAGGCCGCGGCAGAGGCGGCTGGNCTGCGCTTTGCGGTGCAAGAGCTGACGCACCAAACGATGACCCCNGATGTCATTGCCCGTAACCGCGAGATCGGCGTGGCGCAGGACGAGGTTGTTCTGGCCTATTGCGCCTCGGGCACACGGTCGACCATCGCTTGGGCCTTGGGTCAGGCAGGCGAACAACCGGCAGACGCGCTGATTGAGGCCGCACGGGCCGGTGGCTACGACCTAAGCCACATGCGCGGCGTGCTCAGCGCCCCCTACGCGTAACCGCAACGCGCCACGGGTCAACGCGCCGAAGTCAACGCCCACGGGTCGATCCGCCAAGGATCAGGCCAGCCGCGCCGTTGCCGAAGCCATACCAACGGATAGCGCCAAAACGGCGCTGTCACCCTGCGACTGATGTCCCCGGCATCATTTGACGAAACTCACATCCCTTACACCATCGCACGCCTCCTTCACTGCCATTTCACCCCTATGAAATGACGCAGAGAGGTTACGATTCCCTTTAGAGGGCCGGAAAAATCGCCCTAGGCCCCGTTCTGCGCCAACGGCAGTTCAACCCGAAAACCGGTGCCCGACACCTCGGTAAGATACGAGATATCCCCCTGCAAACGTTTGATAATCTCGCGGCATATCGCCAGTCCCAGACCGGCCCCCTCGCCGCCCTGCCCGGGCAAACGACTAAACTTTTCGAAAATCAATTCCTGCGAGGCAGCATCGATCCCCGCGCCATTGTCGATCAGGTCCACAATGATGCGGGGCCCCTGCTGGTGGGCGCGGATCGACAGCTGCGGGTCGTCGGCAACACAATACTTCTGCGCATTTGTGATAAGGTTGATGAAAACCTGAACCAACCGATCCAGATCCGTCTCCAGCATCACCTCCTCGCCCGCCAGATCGCGGTCGATGGTGATCGCGCGGGTATTGGCGGCGCGCGCTGTGGTCACGGCCTGATCCAGCACATCGCGCAGCGACCCGCGCTGACGGTTCAACGACACCTCGCCGTTTTCCAGCACAGACAGGTCCAGCAGATCGTCCAGCAACCGCGTCAGCCGGATGGTTTCGGAGTGGATGATCGAGGCATAGCGCGTCTTTTCCTCGGGCCCGAGCCCTTGGGCGTCGCGCAGAATCTCGGAGAACGACCGGATAGAGGTCATGGGCGTGCGCAGTTCATGGCTGATCTGGCTCAGAAAACTGTCTTTCTGATGCGACAGTTGCGTCAGCTTGTCATTGGCGCGGCGCAGCTTCGCGGCGGTATCGGTCAGCTCGCGCGATTTGATTTCAAGCTGGCTTGAATACTCCAGCATCTGCGCCGATTCGTCCGCCACCGCCAGCAGATCCTGCACCGAGACAGAAGCACCGCCGACCAGCTGCGACACCATCGCATGGGCCGTCGCCGCCCCGACCGAGGCCGCCAATTCACGCTCCAGCGCCTGAACAAAACGCGGCGTGGGCTCTGGCAAACCATCCGATTTCTCCTGCAACTGGGCTTGCGCGCGGAAAAATCCCTGCGCCTCGGCGGGGCCCAAAATCCGCTGCGCCATGATCATCAGATCCTCGCTGGCCGCGACAGACGCGCTCCACCCGCGGGCGGCGGTGGAATGGTCGAAGATATTGACAAATTGCGCGCCTTGCAGCCGCTCGACAGGGGCCGGAAAGCTGAACAGGGACACGGCGACAAAGACCAGCGCATTGAGCGAAAGGCTCCAGATCACTGCGTGAACAGTGGGGTCCAAGCCGTTGATTCCAAACAAGGCTTCGGGGCGCAGCCAGGTCATGCCGAACAGCCCGTCCTGAAAGGTCGCGACCGACAGCGCCGCGCCTGCGCCAAAGCTGGGCAAGAGCATCGTATAGACCCAGATCGCAAAGCCCACGCATAGCCCGCAGACGGCCCCCGTGCGCGTGGCCCCGCGCCAGAAGATACCGCCCAGCAACACCGGCAGGAACTGCGCGACCCCCCCGAAAGAGATCGTCCCGATCGCCGCCAACGCACCGCCGCCGCCCGACAGCCGGTAATAGAAATACCCCAGCGAGATGATCAGCAGGATCGACAGCCGCCGCGACAGGATCACCACATGACGCACGTCGCCCGATTGCTGCACCGTGTTCTGCCCATAGGTCAGCCAGATCGGCATGACGATATGGTTGCTCACCATTGTCGACAGCGCCAGCGTCGCCACGATCACCATCGACGTGGCCGAGGAAAAGCCCCCCAGAAAGGCAAACATCGCAAGGCTGTTCTGCCCTTGGCTGAGCGGCAGGCTCAGCACGAATAGATCGGGGTTCGACCCTTCGGGCAGCAGGTCCAGCCCGACCACGGCAATCGGCACGACAAACAGGCTCATCAGCATGAGATACAGCGGGAAGGCCCAGCTGGCGGTTTGCAGGTGACGTTCGTCGTCATTCTCCACCACCAGCACCTGAAACATCCGCGGCAGGCAGATGAAGGCGGCAGCAGCCAGCAGCGTCAGCGCGGCCCAACGGCCGCCCTCGACCTGCCATTGACCAAGGGCCGACCGGTCGATCTGCGCCAGCGCCTGATCGACGCCGCCCGCCAGCCCCCAGACCACGAAAACGCCGACGGCCAGCAGGGCCAGCAGCTTGACCACCGCCTCGACAGCGATGGCGATGACCACGCCGTGGTGGCGTTCGTTCACGTTGAGATTGCGGGTGCCGAAGAGCACGGTGAATAGCGCCAGCCCCACCGCGACCCAAAACGCCGCCTGTGCGGAATTCAGCGGATCGCTGCCCGGTGTCACCCCCGGCTCGGCGCTGGCAAAGATCGACAGGGACAGGGTAACCGATTGAAGTTGCAGCGCGATATAGGGCGTCACCCCGATCACCGCCATGATGGTGACCAAGATCGCCAGCAGGTTCGATTTGCCGTAGCGCGAGGAAATCAGATCCGCGACAGAGGTCACCCGATGCGACCGCCCGATGCGCACCAACCGCCGCAGCACCCACCACCAGCCGATCATCACCAGCGACGGGCCAAGGTAGATCGTCACAAACTCCAACCCCGACCGCGCGGCATAGCCAACGGCGCCGTAAAAGGTCCAGGCGGTGCAATAGATCGACAGCGACAGCGTATAGACCAGCGGAGAGCGCAACAGCCAGTCGCCCCGCCCCCGTGCCGCCGCACGCTCTGCCGCGAAGGCCACGGCAAAGAGCCCGACCACATACAGCAGACAGACCGCGACCAACTGGTTCAGTGACACCATCAGTCTTGAGCTTCCTGGGCAATCTGCCGCGCCGTGCGCCGCCAAAGCAGAAAGCACAAGACGATGCCCGCCAGCCAGACGCCAAAGACATAGCGCAGCGCGTGCGACATGGGCACGGCCGCGCCCACGGGGGCATCCTGCACGGGCCAGAGCAGCGGCACCATCCAGAAGGCCAGCACCAGCAAGGGTAGCAGCCGGACGGCATCCATCATGCGGCGAAACCGGTAGCTGCGCCGTTCCAGAAACAGCGGCGAGCCGGGGGGCTTGCTCATGCTTTTGCGGTGCCTGCGGCGGTCAGATCGCGCACGGCTGCCAGCATATCGGCATTGGAAAACGGTTTGGTCATAAACCGGCTGACCCCGGCCTCTAGCGCGATTTCGCGGTCGCGAGTCTGGCCGCGGGCGGTCAGCATCAGGATCGGCAGATCGGCCAGCGCCGCATCCGCACGCAGTTCTTTCAGGATTTCGAAACCGCTCTTGCCCGGCAGCATCACATCCAGCATCACCAGATCGGGGCTGGCGTTGCGGATCACCTCCACGGCTGTCGCGCCATTGGCCAGCGTTTCGACGCGCCAGCCCTCACGGCCGAGTAAAAATCGTATCGCCTCGGCGATGTTCGTCTCGTCTTCCACGAGCACCACATGCTTGCCCATTGGCAAAATCCCTCCCTGTGGCCCTGGTCGCTTGTGCCGCGATCTCGGTAGGCCGAGCGGCAAGATGCACGGAAAACCCTGCCCTGTCAAAAGCCTGATGCCCCGCGCTATACCCCGTCATTCAGGATCGACGGTTCGCGCCGCGCCGGACAGGCCGCGCGCGGGCAGACGCGACAGGTGGCCCCCACATCAAGCGCGGGCGCACTGTCCGGCCCTGCGGGCAGGATCAACATCACCGAATGCAGCAAGGGTACCGCGTTGTAATCGCGCACGTTTTGCGTCTCGCAGGTGGCAAAACAGTCAAAGGCAGAATGGCCCCGCCCCAGTTGCGCGACCCGTTGTTTCTGCACCATGCCCGGGCTGCCCAGAACGGCGAACAGCGGCCAAAGCGGGCAACAGGCCCCAAAGCGCGGCACGACGAAACCGTCGATGGATTTGCGAAAAATCAACGTGCCCGACCGGTCGCAGATCACCAGCCCTGCCCCCAGCTCCGGCACCGTTGCCATGCGCCGCAAGACGCGGGCCACGGGCTGGCGCAGCTCTGCACCAAGCGCCATGGGGTCCGGTCCAAGCCGGTCAAGCGCCTGTGTCAGCCGCGTGATCGGCAGGGCTTCGGCGTCGATGGCGATCTGCTGCAACACATCGCGCGCGATGTGATGCGCGGCCACGCTTTGCAGTTCGGGGGCGGTCTGGATCAGTTTTTCGATGGCATCCGCATCCCCTTCCGTGACCTCGAGCGTGGCAAAACGATAGCGATGCGCGGCCAGAAACGCCTCTACCTCCTCTTGCGGGGAATCGGCGGCGGGGGTGATTTCAGGGTCGGCCTCAAGATAGCCCACAAGCGCCTGCGCGCTATCGGCAAGGCGACGGCTGTCCTGATCAATGTTGATGTGAAACCGGTCGCGCCATTCGGGTTCAAGCGTTTTGGTATCGGCCAAAATCGACGCGGTGGACCGGATCGCGGCAGCGGTCGTCAGCAGCTCGTGCATAGAGGCCGCCAGATGCGGGTCATGGGCCAGCCGGTCGGTCAGGGTTTCGACCGTACGCTCCAACGTGGCGATCCGGCGCTGTGCGTTGGCCAGCACATCGGCCCAGCCCGGGAACCGCCCGGCAAATTCATCGGCGCGGGTCGCCTCCGGCCCGCTGAGCCGCGCATCATCCGCCGCCTCGCGCAGGGTGGCGATCAGCGCCGCCTCCGCCCCTTCGGTCAACGCCGTCGGCTCCACCCCAAGGGCAGCCGCGATGTTAAGCAGCAGCTTCCCGCCGATTCTGCGACGGTTGTGTTCGATAAGATTCAGATAGCTGGCCGAGATGCCGATCCGCTTGGCAAGATCCGCCTGTTTCTGCCCCGCCATCACCCGACGTTCACGGATACGGCTGCCGGTCAGCGCATCGCGGGTCACGCGGCACCCCCGCGCGAATTATATCGCGTTATCAACGGCTTTCTGCGCTGCAATATCATTAAATTTACAACTCCCTCACAACCCGTGCGAATATATTTACAGAATAGTTGTTTTTATCAAGGGGCTTGTTGATCGGTTTTCAGTTTTCCTCTCATATCATATTTGCACCTCTGTGCATCATGGACCCGGAAAAATAATCGGGCCGTGATTTCAACATTTGGGAGGAAATACATGTCATTTTCTAACTTGACGCGTCGTGGCGTGATCAAAACCGGCGCTGCTGCCGGGGCCGGTCTGGCGCTGCCGACGTATCTAAGCGCGGCCGCGCATTCCGGCTTTACCAACGCGCCAACGGGCGACACGGTGACGCTTGGCTTTAACGTACCCCAATCGGGCCCCTATGCGGACGAAGGCGCAGATGAGCTGCGCGCGTTCGAGCTGGCGGTCGAGCACCTGAACGGTCAGGGCGACGGCGGTATGCTGAACACCTTCAGCTCGAAGGCGCTGGAAGGTAACGGGATCATGGGCAAGAAAGTCCAGTTCGTGACCGGCGACACGCAGACCAAATCGGACGCGGCCCGCGCATCGGCGCAGTCGATGATCCAGAAAGACGGCGCGATCATGATCTCGGGCGGCTCAAGCTCGGGCGTGGCGGTTGCTGTGCAGGGCCTGTGCCAAGAGGCCGGCGTGATCTTTATGGCGGGTCTGACCCATTCGAACGACACCACGGGTAAAGACAAGAAAGCCAATGGCTTCCGTCACTTCTTTAACGCCTATATGTCCGCTGCGGCTTTGGCACCGGTGCTGAAGAACCTCTATGGCGATGATCGCAAGGTCTACAGCCTGACAGCCGACTACACATGGGGCTGGACGCAGCAGGAATCCATTCAGGCCGCGACCGAAGCCATGGGTTGGGAAACCATCAACGACGTGCGCACGCCGCTCGCCGCGACCGATTTCTCGTCCTATATCGCCCCTGTTCTGAACTCCGGTGCGGATGTTCTGGTGCTCAACCACTACGGCGGAAACATGGTCAACTCGCTGACCAACGCCGTGCAGTTCGGCCTGCGTGAAAAGCAGGTGAACGGCAAGAACTTCGAGATCGTCGTGCCGCTCTATTCAGAGCTGATGGCCCGTGGTGCGGGTGAGAATATCACCGGTATCGTCGGCTCGCAGAACTGGGACTGGAAGCTCGAGAACCAGATGGGCGACCGCTACAAAGGCACCAACGCTTTCGTTCAGTCCTTCGGCGAAAAATACGGCTTCCCCCCCAGCCAGGCGGCTCAGACCTGCTATGCGCAGACGCTGCTATACGCGGATGCGGTGGCCCGTGCCGGGTCGTTCAACCCCTGCGCCGTCGGCGAAGCCCTTGCCGGGTTCGAATTCGATGGTCTGGGCAACGGCCCGACGCTGTACCGTGCCGATGACCACCAGTGCTTTAAGGACGTTGTGGTCGTGCGCGGCAAAGAGAACCCCGAGAATGAATTCGATCTCGTGGAAATCGTCGAAGTCACCCCAGCCGATCAGGTCACCTATGCACCTGACCACCCGATGTTTGCGGGCGGCGAGTTGGGCGACTGCAACCCCGGCGCGTAAATCAAGTCTAAGGCAGGGGGCGACCCCTGCCTTACCTTGCCGGCGGGCTTTTCCGCCTTTCACTTCTTAAAAATTCGAGGGCACCGCGATGGACGCCATTCTTTTGCAACTTCTTAACGGGTTGGACAAAGGTTCAGCCTATGCGCTCATCGCGCTTGGTCTGACGTTGATTTTCGGCACGCTGGGTGTCGTGAACTTTGCCCATGGGGCGCTGTTCATGATCGGTGCCTTCTGCGCCGTCACGCTAAGCAAGATTTTCACGCTCAGCCATAAGGCATCGGAACCCTCCGGCGTCGATTTTCTGGGCAAGCCGAAATACGAGGACATTCTCTATATCAAGGATTGGTTCGGAGAGACCGCCGGTGCCTGGATGCTGGATTGGTCCGTTCCCCTGTCGATCCTCTTTGCCGTGCCGATCATGCTGGCCATCGGCTTTGTCATGGAGCGCGGGTTGATCAAACATTTCTACAAGCGCCCCCATGCCGACCAGATTCTGGTGACCTTCGGTCTGGCGATCGTGCTGCAAGAGGTGATCAAGTATTTCTACGGCGCGAACCCGATCCCCACCTCCGCCCCGGAGGCGTTTCGCGGGTCGTTCGACTTTGGCGTGATGCTGGGCTTTGATCCCAATGCGATCATCTACCCCTACTGGCGCCTGATCTATTTTGCTTTCTCGGCGGTCATCATCGGCGGCGTTTTTGCCTTCTTGCAGTTCACCACCTTCGGGATGGTCGTGCGCGCCGGTATGGCCGACCGCGAGACCGTCGGTCTGCTGGGCATCAACATCGACAAACGTTTCACCATCATGTTCGGCATCGCCGCCGCGGTCGCCGGTCTGGCCGGTGTCATGTACGCNCCGATCAATTCGCCCAACTACCACATGGGTATGGATTTTCTGGTGCTGAGCTTTGTGGTCGTCGTNGTCGGCGGCATGGGGTCGCTGCCCGGTGCCGTGCTGGCGGGGTTCTTGCTGGGTATTCTGGAAAGCTTTGCCTCNATGAACGAGGTCAAGAACATCCTGCCCGGCATTGACCAGATCATCATTTACGTTGTCGCGATACTCATCTTGCTGACACGCCCCCGTGGCCTGATGGGCCGCAAAGGCGTGATGGAGGAATAACCCATGCACTCACTCACGAAAAAAGACTTTCTCCTGCTGTTGGTGGTGGCATTCCTGACCATGGCAGCCCCTATCATCCTCAACCCCTTCCCCGCCGGATCAGGGCTGGCGCAGTTCAACGCGGGCTACCCCGACNTGATGCAACGCTTTGTGATCTTTGGCATCTTTGCCATCGGGTTNAACATNCTNTTNGGNCTGACCGGNTANCTCTCCTTTGGTCACGCGGCCTTTCTGGGGGTCGGTTCCTACTCTGCCGTGTGGATGATGAAGCTCTTGTCGATGAACGTGATCCCCGCGATCCTTTTGTCGGTGATCGTGGCGGGGCTTTTCTCTGTCGTGATCGGCTTTGTCTCGCTGCGCCGGTCGGGGATCTACTTTTCGATCCTGACGCTGGCCTTCGCGCAGATGTCGTTCAACCTTGCCTATTCGGTGCTGACGCCGATCACCAACGGGGAAACCGGCCTGCAAATCGCGCTGAGCGATCCGCGTATCCTTGATGGGGCGAATGCACCCAGCTACCCCAATCTGTTCGGGGCGCAGATGAATGCGGCGACGACGCTGGATTTCGGGGCGTGGTCCTTCACCTTCTCGGTCGGNTATTACCTNTGTGCCGTGATNATGCTGCTGGCGTTCTATATCTCGATCCGCGTGTTCCGGTCGCCTTTCGGCATGATGCTGCGGGCGGTGAAATCGAACCAGCAACGGATGAACTACACCGGCCTGAACACCAAACCCTACACGCTGGCGGCCTTTGTCATCTCTGGCATGTATGCCGGTCTGGCCGGTGGCCTGCTNGCCGCGATGGACCCGCTTGCCGGTGCTGAACGGATGCAGTGGACCGCCTCGGGCGAGGTNGTNCTGATGACCATCCTTGGNGGTGCGGGCACCCTTCTGGGGCCGGTTCTGGGCGCGGGCTTTATCAAGTACTTTGAAAACATCTTTTCCAAGATCAACGATAACGTGCTGCACGGTTGGTTCGCCTTTATGNCCGACGGGCTGGAAGACACGCTGATCACGCTGATCCACCCCTTTGTGGGCAAGGGCTGGCACCTGACGCTGGGCCTGCTGTTCATGCTGGTCGTGATCTTCCTGCCCGGTGGTCTGGTCGAAGGCGGTCAACGTATCGGTCGCGTGTTCCGCCGCAAGGACCGNAACGCCGGATCGGTCGAGGCAGACGCCGCCGCACAACGCAACACACCCCCAGCCGAATAAGAAGGAGCTGAACAGATGGCCATTCTCGAAGTCAAAAATGTCGGCAAACGTTTCGGCGGGNTGCAAGCGCTGAGCGACGTGAACCTCAGCGTCGCGGAAAACTCGGTCCATGCGATCATCGGGCCGAACGGGGCGGGCAAATCCACGCTGCTGAACTGTCTGGTGGGCAANCTGATCCCCGATACCGGATCGGTCATGTTCGACGGGCAGTCGGTGCTGGGGCGCAAACCCTACGAGATCAACCAGATGGGGATTTCCCGCGTNTTCCAGACGCCCGAGATCTTTGGTGATCTCAGCGTGCAGGAGAACATGATGATCCCCTGTTTTGCCAAACGTGACGGGGCGTTCCAGATGAACGCGCTCACCGCCATGTCGAGCCAGCGTGACGTGATCGAAAAAGCCGAGGAGATGNTGGTCGAGATGAAGCTCGCCGACAANCGNCATATGNACGCGGCCTCTATGTCGCGCGGCGACAAACGTCGGTTGGAAATCGCGATGTGCCTGTCGCAAGANCCGCGCCTGCTGCTGCTGGATGAACCCACAGCGGGCATGGCGCGGGCCGATACCAACAATACCATCGACCTGCTGAAACAGATCAAGGACGAACGCGACATCACCATCGCCATCATNGAACACGACATGCATGTGGTGTTCTCGCTGGCGGAACGGATCACCGTGTTGGCNCAAGGCACCCCGCTGGTCGAAGACACCCCNGACAACATCAAAGGCCACCCCAAGGTGCGCGAGGCGTATTTGGGCGAATCCCAGGACGCCGCCTGACGCGGGGGGGCTCCCCCCTTCCGCGTCGCCCCGCACCAGAGGCTTTGCAAGGACAAGACTATGAACACGAAACCCGATTTCTCGAACAGCGCCAACCACGCCGCTACCGCCCCCGCCTATCTTTCGGTCTGGGACATCCACGCCTATTACGGCGAAAGCTACATNGTGCAGGGCGTCAGCTTTAACGTGCATGAAGGCGANATCCTGGCGCTTCTGGGCCGCAACGGGGCGGGNAAAACCTCTACCCTGCGGGCCATCGCGCAGATNGGNGACCCCGANNTGCGCAANGGCGANGTCTGGCTNGACCACCAGCCGCTGCACAAGATGGCCAGCCACGAGGCCGCCGCCAACGGTCTGGCGCTGGTCCCCGAAGACCGCCGCATCATCGCGGGTCTCACGGTCGAGGAAAANCTGCAACTGGCGCAGATCGCCCCGCCCATCGGCTGGTCGCTTGACCGCATCTACGANTTNTTCCCCCGCCTCAAGGAACGCCGNAAGCAAGAGGGCGTGACCCTNTCGGGCGGCGAGCAACAGATGCTGGCGATTGCCCGCGCGCTGGCCCGTGACATCAAGGTGCTGCTGCTGGATGAACCCTATGAAGGGCTTGCCCCCGTCATNGTGGACGAGATCGAAAAGACCCTGTCGCTGATCAAATCCCAAGGCATCACCACCATTCTNGTCGAACAAAACGCGGTGCGTGCGCTTAAACTCGCGGATCGTGCGGTGATCCTTGATACCGGCGGCGTGGTGTTTGACGGCACCGCCGAAGAGGTGCTGAACAACGCCGAACTGCGNGCCGAATATCTGGCAATCTGACGGCCAAGCCTCGACGCGCGCGGGAAAACNAGACGAAACATATGTTTCACACCGGCATTTTCCCGCGCCCGCGTCCCCCTGTCACATCCCCCATATCCCTCGCCCCGATCCGCTGCCCGATCCCGCGCTTTGCGCGGCCAAGCTTACGTTAGGCAACTGCTTGCTTTTCATGGCTGCGCCCATGCCCTATAAGGCAGCAATTCAAGGGCACAGGCAGCGCCCGATCGACTTAGACTGGCTGAGGAAAATATGACAAAAAACACCCATGACGCCGATGTGGCTTTTATCCAGGCGCTCGCCGAGTTGCTGAATGAAAACGATCTGACCGAATTGCAGGTCAAGCGGGATTACGCCGAGGATGACAGCCTGAATGTGCGCGTCAGCCGTAAACCCCCACAACAAATCGTCGCGCCNCAACAGGCGCAGTCGGNCCCTGCACANTATGCAGCNCCNGCCCCCGCGGCCTCTGCACCGGCAGCGGCAGCNGCCCCTGCCGCAGACANNAGCGACCCGGCGGATCACCCCGGCGCAGTCGTCTCTCCGATGGTGGGCACTGTCTATATGCAAGCCGAACCCGGCGCGCCCGCGTTTATCTCTGTCGGGACAAGCGTTTCCGAAGGCGACACGCTGTTGATCGTCGAAGCGATGAAAACCATGAACCACATTCCNGCGCCACGCTCCGGCACGGTCAAGCGGATCCTGGTAGAAGACGGCGCCGCCGTTGAATTCGGCGCGCCTTTGGTGATCCTGGAATAAGGCGAAACCCATGTTCAAAAAAATCCTAGTCGCAAACCGCGGCGAGATCGCGTTNCGCGTGATCCGTGCGGCCCGCGAGATGGGCATCGGGTCTGTCGCCGTCCATTCGACGGCTGACAGCGATGCGATGCATGTGCGCATGGCAGACGAATCTGTCTGCATCGGCCCGCCCTCTTCGCAGCAATCCTATCTGTCGATCCCGTCGATCATCGCCGCCTGCGAGATCACCGGNGCCGAAGCGATCCACCCCGGATACGGTTTCTTGTCGGAAAACGCGGGCTTTGTGCAGATCGTCGAAGACCACGACCTGACCTTCATCGGCCCCACAGCGGAACACATCCGCATCATGGGCGACAAGATCACCGCCAAAGACACCATGAAAGAGCTTGGCGTGCCTTGCGTTCCCGGTTCTGACGGCGGCGTGCCCACATTGGCCGACGCCAAGCGTATCGGCGAGGAAATCGGCTATCCGGTGATCATCAAGGCGACCGCCGGTGGNGGNGGCNNNGGNATGAANGTGGCNCNNNNCGCCGCTGAAATGGAACGTGCCTTCATGACCGCCCGCGCCGAGGGTAAATCGAACTTCGGCAACGACGAAGTCTATATCGAGAAGTACCTGACCACGCCCCGCCACATCGAGATTCAGGTCTTTGGCGACGGCAAGGGCCGTGCTGTCCACCTGGGCGANCGTGACTGTTCGCTGCAACGCCGTCACCAGAAGGTTTTCGAAGAGGCCCCCGGCCCGTCGATCACCGCCGAAGAACGCGCGCGGATCGGTAAGGTCTGTGCCGATGCGATGGCCAACATCAACTACATCGGTGCCGGCACCATCGAATTCCTCTATGAAAACGGCGAATTCTATTTCATCGAGATGAACACGCGTTTGCAGGTGGAACACCCTGTGACCGAAGGCATCTTCGGGGTCGATCTGGTGCGGGAACAAATCCGTGTTGCTGCTGGTATGGATATGTCCTTTACCCAAGAAGACCTGCAGATCAACGGCCACGCGATCGAGGTCCGGATCAACGCCGAGAAACTGCCGAACTTCTCGCCCTGCCCGGGCAAGATCACGCAGTATCACGCCCCAGGTGGGCTTGGTGTGCGGATGGATAGCGCGCTGTATGACGGCTATAAAATCCCACCCTATTACGACAGCCTGATCGGCAAGCTCATCGTCCACGGGCGCGACCGCCCCGAAGCGCTGGCGCGTCTGCGTCGCGCCTTGGGCGAGTTGATCGTGGATGGGGTCGACACCACGGTGCCGCTGTTTCATGCGCTGCTGGACGAACAGGACGTGCTGACAGGGGAGTATAACATCCACTGGCTAGAGCATTGGCTTGAAACCAACCTGGGCAATGCCTGACCTCACGCCCGAGCTGTTATTACACGGCTATTCCATCGGGATTTTCCCCATGGCCGAACACCGCGACGACCCAGAGATTTTCTGGGTCGATCCGCGGCGTCGGGGTGTCTTTCCCCTCGACGGGTTCCATATCTCGCGGTCACTGGCGCGCGCGATGCGGCGCACGCGATTTACCATCACCACCAACACCGCGTTCAACGACGTTGTCGCCGGCTGCGCTGACCGCGCCGACACTTGGATCAACGCCGAGATTTTCAGCCTTTACGCCCAGCTACATACGCTTGGTCATGCCCACGCCCTTGAGGTCTGGGAGGATGACATGCTGGTGGGCGGGGTCTATGGCGTCACGCTGGGGCGTGCGTTCTTTGGAGAAAGCATGTTCTCAAGGCGCGACAACGCGTCCAAGATCGCGCTGGCCTGTCTGGTAGACCGGCTGAACCGCGGCGGGTTCACCCTGTTTGACACGCAGTTCCTGACCCCGCATCTGGCGTCCCTTGGCGCGCAAGAGATCACCCGCGCGGCCTATCACGCACGGCTAGAGATGGCGTTGATGAAAACCGCAGACTTCACAGCGCCCGCTGCGGCCAGCCCTCAGGACGTAGTGCAGCGGATGACCCAGATGTCATAGCGCGGATGCTCCAGCGCCGACAACGCGGGGGCAGAGGCGATCATCCAGCCTGCAAAAAGCCGGTTCTCGTCGCCCGTCTCGACGATCTCAAGCTCGGCATAGGCATCGCCCGCAGGGTTGCCCGACGGATAGCGACATTCGTTCATCGTCACATTCAGATTGCCCACGCGCGCGGTTTCGCCACGGCGCATTTCAACGTCACGCGACACACCCGATACCTTGTCGAGCGCGCGCAAAATACCGCCTTCAGCGCTGGCGACCTGCTGTGCCTGCACCGGTGCGGCCATTATGGCGAGCATCATCAATATCTTGCGCATCACATGGGTTCCTTGAACGTCAAAGGGCGTCGCCAGCAGAGCCGGGCAGCGCAGCAGCGCGCGCCCGATCACGGGGCGCGCGTGTGGCGTTTATTCGGGCTGCCACGCCTCGTAGTCACCGCGGTCCGCAGGCTTTTCACGGCGGATCGACCCTGCGGGCGCATAGGCCAGGGCGGTGCCGGTCAGGTTCTCTTGGTGGGGCTTTTCCCAGGTTTTATGCGCCAGCGGACGCGCTTCGGGGGTTTCATCCCACGAATGGTGCAGCCAGCCGTGCCAATCCGCGTTGACGCGCGTCGCCTCGATCTCGCCGTTGAAGATCACCCAGCGTTTGCTGCTGTCCGCGTTGCGGTAGTACACATTGCCCTCGGCGTCTTCGCCGACCTTGATGCCCTTGCGCCATGTGAACAGCTGCGTGTTCAGCGTCTGGCCGTTCCACCACGTCACGCCGCGCAAAAGAGAGTTGAGAATGCCCATAGAGGTCTCCTGAAGCTTTGATGGATATATGCACCAAGGCCGCGCAAAGGTCTAGCGGGCTTCGGGGCACATAGCCGCGGTTTTCAGCCGGGTAGGCAGGCGGTGACTTCGATTTCGATGCGGTATTTGTCGTCGATCAGCCCGCATTCGATCATTGTCGCGGCGGGTGGTGCGTCGCCAAAGACCTCGGACAGGATCGGCCAGCAGGGTTCGAACTCTGCGCGGTCGGGCAGATAATAGTTCACGCGCACCACATCCGCCATGGTGCAGCCTGCCTCGCGCAGGGCGCCTTCGATGGTCGCAAGGGCGGCGCGGCACTGGTCGGCCACGGTATCGCCCTGCCCCACGGTGCCCGCCACATGGACAANNCCCCCCGCCACAACGGCGCGGCAGTAGCCGATCTTGGCTTCGAACTCACCGCCGGAAAAAATACGTCTTGTCATGATGCGCCTCTTGTCTGTCATGCCTGCCCCTGTCAAAGCGCCTGCCCTTGCTAAGGTCAAGCGACAAAGCGGCGGCCCCCTGCCAGATACGAAAAAGGCGAACCATCGCTGGCGCGCCTTGATCAGATAACATGCAGGCGATGCCTAGCCGGCGGTTGCAGGCTCTTTCTCGGCGTCGGCGTGGATCATCAGCGGTGCCGCGTCAGAGGTCACCGCCTCTTCGTTCACGACCACCTCGGTGACGCTGTCCATGCCGGGCAGATCGAACATCGTGTTCAGCAAGATATCTTCGAGGATGGAGCGCAGACCACGGGCACCGGTTTTGCGTTCGATGGCGCGTTTCGCGATCGCCAACAGCGCGTCATCGGTAAAGGTCAGCTGCGTATCCTCGATCTCGAACAAGCGCTGGTACTGTTTGACCAATGCGTTTTTCGGTTCGGTCAGGATGGTGACCAGCGCGTCCTCGTCCAGATCCTCGAGCGTCGCCAGAACCGGCAGACGGCCCACGAATTCAGGGATNAGGCCGAACTTCAGCAGATCTTCCGGTTCGAGGTCGGTGAAAATCTCGCCAATGCCGCGGGCATCCTGATCACGCACATCGGCACCAAAGCCCATGGCCGACCCTTTACCGCGCGCGGCAATGATCCGGTCCAGACCGGCGAAAGCACCGCCGCAGATGAACAGGATGTTCGTGGTATCCACCTGCAGGAATTCCTGCTGCGGATGCTTGCGCCCGCCCTGTGGAGGGACAGAGGCCACGGTGCCTTCCATCAGTTTCAGCAAGGCTTGCTGCACGCCTTCACCGCTCACATCACGGGTGATGCTGGGGTTTTCGGATTTGCGCGTGATTTTATCAACTTCGTCGATGTAAACGATGCCGCGCTGTGCACGCTCGACATTGTATTCGGACGCCTGCAACAGCTTGAGGATAATGTTTTCAACATCTTCCCCGACATAGCCCGCTTCGGTCAGTGTCGTCGCATCGGCCATGGTAAAGGGCACATCCAGAATACGCGCCAGCGTTTGCGCCAGCAGCGTCTTACCGCAACCGGTGGGNCCGATCAGCAGGATGTTGGATTTCGCCAGNTCGATGTCCCCACCCTTCTGGGCGTGGTTCAGACGTTTATAGTGGTTGTGCACGGCAACCGACAGCACCCGTTTGGCCATCGCCTGCCCGATCACGTAATCGTCCAGAACATCACAGATGACTTTCGGGGTCGGCACACCATCGGTGGCTTTCAGCCCCGAGGCTTTGGTTTCCTCGCGGATGATATCCATGCAAAGTTCGACACATTCGTCACAAATGAAGACAGTCGGACCTGCAATCAGCTTGCGCACCTCATGCTGACTTTTGCCACAAAAGCTGCAATAAAGTGTGTTCTTGCTGTCGCCGCTCGAAGTATTAGCCATTTCAACCCTTTCAGGTCTGTCGTTTGATCNTGTCCGCCATAGGGCAGCCATCTATATATTTTTTTGCTCGGTGCCAGCTTAGGCCAGCGGTGCGTGGTCCACAATCGCAAAATAACGGGCCACGCACGCCTTATTTACTTGCCTTTTTTGTCGCCATCTTTTGGCGCATCAGGATCATCCATCTTGCCGCGGTTCTCGACGATCTCGTCGATCAGGCCCCAGTCTTTGGCTTCTTCGGGCGACATGAAGTTGTCACGCTCAAGCGCTGCTTCGACTTTTTCCAGCGGCTGGCCGGTGTGTTTGACATAGATCTCGTTCAGGCGCGTTTTCAGCTTTTGCGTTTCCTGCGCGTGAATCATGATGTCCGTCGCCTGACCCTGATACCCGCCGGAGGGCTGGTGGACCATAACGCGGCTGTTGGGCAGCGAGAATCGCATGCCCTTTTCGCCCGCTTGCAGCAACAGCGACCCCATGGATGCCGCCTGCCCGATGACCAGCGTGGACACCTTCGGTTTGATGTACTGCATCGTGTCGTAGATCGACAGGCCAGAGGTCACAACGCCGCCGGGGCTGTTGATATACATGGAAATTTCCTTGGAGGGGTTCTCTGCCTCGAGGTGCAGAAGCTGCGCCACGATCAGCGACGACATGCCGTCATGCACAGGCCCGTTAAGGAAAATGATCCGCTCTTTCAGCAGACGCGAGAAGATGTCGTACGCACGTTCGCCCCGGCTGGTTTGTTCAACCACCATAGGGACCAGCGTGTTCATATATGTATCATGTGGATCGTTCATAAAGCCTGCCTGATATTGCCGTTCGCCGGACCATACCCGCGAAACCTTGGCTTAAGATTAATCGCGCCACCTAGGGGGTTCAAGGGGGGCAGGACCGATCATCCCATTGGCTTTGGATTTGGCCCTGCGCCACCGCCCTGCCCCGCTGATCTGTGCCGCGGATACCGGCAGCCGATTTTCGCCCACATCCTGCCCGTTCCTGCGCTAGGGTGGCGCGCAACACAGCCCACCGCCGCGCGACCTGTCACAGAACTGTCATCAAAGCGGAACACGTTTGTAGCACATCGCGACGACATAAGGCGCAACCGCGAGTCACCTCGCCAAACGCAATGCCAGAGGCACTGCCCGACACAATAAAGGAATAGCCATGACACGTCGCCAAATCCTCGATGATCCCGAAATCGGCAACAAGGCCGAAGCCTTTGAAGCCTTCGACGACATCCCCACCAACCCCAATCTGCAGCGCACCATCGGCGATGTGATCAACGCGCGCTACGGACGCCGCGACATCTTGCGCGGCATGCTGGGGGTCACGGCGACAACCGCATTGTTCGGCACCTCGGCGATGGTCGCGCCGCGTCAAGCAAGTGCCGCCACCGCCGACAGCCGCTATGTCTTTGACGAACTGGCATGGGGCAATGACGAGACCCATCATGTGGCCGATGGCTATGACGCCAATGTGCTGCTGCGGTGGGGTGATCCGATCACCGCCGACGCGCCCGAATTCGACGTGATGAACCAGACCGCGGCGGCGCAGCTCAAGCAGTTCGGCTATAACAATGACTACGTGGGCTTTGTCCCGCTGAATGATGAGGGCAGCCGCGGGTTGCTTTGTGTGAACCACGAATACACCAACGAAGAGGTGATGTTCTCCGGGCTTGGCCGTCAGGACCGCGCGCAATTTTCCGGCATGACGCCCGCGCTGATCGACATTGAAATGGCCGCCCACGGTGGTTCGGTGGTCGAGATCGCCAAGGACGACGCCGGGGTCTGGCAGGTGGTGCGCGACGGCAAGATGAACCGCCGCATCACCCCGCTGGACACCGCGATGACCATCGACGGCCCCGCCGCGGGCCATGCGCGGATGAAGACCAACGACGACCCCGACGGGGTGAATGTGATCGGCACGCTGAACAACTGCGCGGGGGGGCTGACCCCTTGGGGGACGTGGCTCATGGCCGAGGAGAACTTCCACGGCTATTTCTGGAGCGACCAGCTGGACGCGGACGGCAAACCCGTGATCGCCAATGACCACCCCGAAGCCGCGTCCTACAAACGCTATGGCGTGCCGGGCATGTGGTACGCCTGGGGCGCGCAATACGACCGTTTCAACATCGATAAAGAACCCCTCGCCCCCAATAAATTCGGCTGGGTGGTCGAGGTGGACCCGATGGACCCGACCTCTACCCCCGTCAAACACACCGCTTTGGGCCGCTTCCGCCACGAAGGTGCGGAAACCACGGTCAGTAGTGACGGGCGTCTGGTGATCTATATGGGCGACGACAACCGCTTTGATTACCAGTATAAATACGTCTCGGGGGGCAAGGTCTCGGACGACCGGGCGGCCAACGCCAAACTGCTGAGCGACGGCACGCTTTATGTCGCGCGCTTTGACGAAGATGGCACGGTGACCTGGCTGCCGCTGACCCACGGCACAGGCCCGCTGACGGCTGAAAACGGCTTCAATGACCAAGGCGACGTGATGATCGACACGCGGATCGCGGCCGATCTGCTGGGCGCGACCCCGATGGACCGCCCCGAAGACGCGCAGCCCCGTGGCGACGGCACGGCCTATATCATGCTGACAAACAACACAAAACGCACAGAGGATGAGGTGAACGCCGCCAACCCGCGTGCCGACAGCAGCTTTGGCCACATCATCGAGATCAAGGAAGACGGCGGCAACCACGCGGCAACGCAGGGGCGCTGGTCGATCCTTGTGAAATGCGGCGATCCGTCGGTGTCGGACGTGGGCGCACAATGGAACCCCGAAACCTCCGAAAACGGGTGGTTCGGCAGCCCCGACAACTGCGCTATCGACGCCGATGGCCGCCTGTGGGTCAGCACGGATCAGGGCAGCAACTGGGCCAAGACGGGCAAATCTGACGGGCTTTATGCCGTGGAAACCGAAGGCGAGGCACGCGGCACGTCCAAGCTGTTCTTCCGCTGCCCCGTCGGCGGAGAGATGTGCGGCCCCTACTTTACCGACGACGGCGAGACGCTGTTTGTCGCCGTGCAGCACCCCGGCACGGACGGGACCAAGAACATCCCCGGGTTCGAGCGTGAAAGCACCTTTGAAGATCCCGCCACCCGCTGGCCCGATTTCGATCCCAAGATGCCCCCGCGCCCTGCGGTGGTTGTGGTCACCAAACAGGGCGGCGGCAAGATCGCCGTCTGACGCCCCGACCCTATTCCAACCAAATTCATTTCAAAATCTCTGCGCCCAAGGGTTCCCCCCCTTGGGCGCAATTTCTTTGTCGCTCCGGTAAATGTGAATCATCTTTACAAAACTAGTTTTATAGTTTTATTTGGTGCTATGACAGAACATCAAACAACTGCCCGCGCCCTCGCCGCCCTTGGCCATGATACCCGCCTCGCGATCTTTCGCCTGCTTGTCCGCGCCGGTGATGACGCGCTGACCGTCGGAGAGATCGGTGCCCATCTCAATGCGGCCCCCTCCACCCTTGCCCATCACCTTGGGGCATTGGTCGATGCGGGGCTGATCATCCAGCGCCGCGACGGGCGCAACATCGTAAACCGCGTCGATTTCAACGTGATGCGGGCGACGCTTTCGTTTCTCACCTCGGAATGCTGTACCGGCGTTTCGCTCAAGAAGGAGACCGCCGCATGACCGACCTGCCCCACCCCGCGCGCAGCCCGCTCAGGTCGCTGGCCCATCACATCTGGACCCAAGAACGCGTGTGGCTGGTCGGTATCGCGGTGCTGGCCGCTGTCGCAGCCCTCGATCTGCCGCTTGCCGTGACCAGCGTGCAATTTACCGCGACCAACCTACTGGATGTCGCGCCCTTCCTGATCCTGTCCATCGCGGTTGCCGCCTACGCCGGTGCCACGGGGGCCGACGGGCTGATCGCACGCGCTTTTACCGGATCACCCGCCATGATGATTGCCATTGCAGCACTGGCCGGCGGGGTCTCGCCCTTCTGTTCATGCGGGGTGATCCCCTTGATCGCGGCGCTGCTGGCGATGGGGGTGCCCCTGTCTGCCGTCATGGCCTTCTGGCTGGCCTCGCCCGTCATGGACCCGTCGATGTTCGTGCTGACCACCGGCGTTCTGGGGGTGGAGTTCGCGGTGGCCAAGACCATCGCGGCCGTCGGGCTCGGGGTGTTTGGCGGGATCATAGTGCATCTGCTGTCCCGCGCGGGTGGCTTGACCGACCCGCTGCGCGACGGCGTGGGCAATGGCGGCTGTGGCGCGTCGAAGGTGCGCGCATCGCACCCCGTGGTTTGGGCCTTCTGGCACGACAAGACGCGATCCGCCAAATTCCTGCGCGAGGCCGCCAAGACCACGATCTTCCTGACCAAATGGCTGACGCTGGCGTTCCTGCTTGAAAGCCTCATGCTCGCGTGGATTCCCGCAGAGCTGGTGACCCGCGCCCTTGGCGGCAGCGGGCTGGCCCCGATCGGGATCGCGACCTTGGTGGGGGTGCCGGCCTATCTGAACGGCTATGCCGCGCTGCCGCTGGTGGGCGGGCTGATCGGACAGGGCATGGCCCCCGGTGCGGGTCTGTCGTTTCTGGTCGCGGGCGGGGTGACCTCCCTGCCCGCGGCCATCGCCGTCTGGGCCTTGGTCAAACGCCCTGTCTTCGCGCTGTATATCGGGATCGCACTGACAGGGTCATTTGCCTCGGGGCTGCTGTTTCAACTTTGGGCGTCGCTTTGACGCCCGAAGCGGGGCTTACTTTGCCAGACAGCTGGTAAAGGCTGCGGCCAGATCGCGCAGCAAAGCGGGGTACATGTCCACCCCCGGCTCAAGCGCGGCGCCAATCGGATCAAGCGAGGCGGATTTCAGCGCCGTGCCGTCTTGGAGTGCCTCAATCAGACCGGCGTTGAACTGGGGCTCGGTAAAGACGCAGGCGGCCTGCGTGTCCTTCACCACATCGCGCACCTCGGCCAGACGCGCGGCACTGGGGGCGGCCCCATCGCTAAGAGAGATCGCAGCACTTGCCTCGACATCAAAGCGGGCTTCGAAATAGTGATAGGCGTCGTGGAAGACGACAAACTTCTGCCCCCGAAGCGGCGTCAGCTCGGCCTGGATACCGGCTTGAAGATCTACCAGCTGCGCTTGGGCCTGCGCAGCGTTGTCCGTGTAAAGCGCTGCGTTTTCAGGGTCTTGCGCGGACAAGCTTGCAGCGATGGCATCCAGCCAGACGACTGCGTTCTGCGGATCTAGCCAGATATGCGGGTCCAGCGCGCCGGGTGCATGATTATGTCCGGCGTGAGCGTCTGTCTCTTCATGTGCGTCATGGTCGTGATCATCATGACCGTCGTGGTCATCGTGACCTTCATGATCCCCATGAACATGGGCTTCGAACGCAACGCCGCTGCGGTTGGTCAGCAGGCGGATACCCTCTACGTCTTGCAAGGTCAGACGTTCGGCCCCCTGCGCCAGACTGCTCATCGGCTCTTCAAGCCACGGAGCCAGCGACGGACCGACCCAGACCACCAGATCGGCCTTGGCCACAGCGCGCGCCTCGCTGGGGCGCATGGCATAGCTGTGGGGCGACGCGCCGGGCGGGATGATCAGATCGGGGCTGCCTGCACCCTGCATGACCATAGAAACCAACGAATGTACCGGCGCGATATCGGTGGCGACACGGGGCACCTCTGCATGGGCCAGACCGGCAGAGAAAAGAAGGGTTGTGCAAAGCAGGCGGCGCATTGGCGGGCTCCTATTAATGTTATACTATAACCTTGATAGATCACACGTTATAACATATCAACACCGAACCCTGCTACGGAGGCGAAATATGTCGACCATTGGATTTGAAACACATGATCACGGGGCGTGCGTCGACGACGCGATGGCCGCCGCAGAGGCGCGTTGCGCGGCCTCGGACCTTCGGCTGACACCGATACGTCGCCGCGTGCTGGAACTGCTGCTGGCCGAACACCGCGCCTTGGGGGCCTATGATATTCTGGGGCATCTCTCTGCCGAAGGGCTTGGGGCGCAGCCGCCCGTGGCCTATCGCGCGCTGGACTTTCTGGTGAAAGCGGGGCTTGCCCACCGGATCGAGGCGTTGAACGCCTATATCGCCTGCAGCCACGTCGGTGCCGATCACACGCCGGCCTTCCTGATCTGCCGCAGTTGCCAATCGGTCGCTGAAAGCGACACGACGTTGACCCAAGGGCGTTTGGGCGATGCGGCCCGCGCGGCGGGGTTCCAGATTGAACGCACGGTGATCGAGGCGCAGGGCCTCTGCCCTTCCTGTCAGGACGGAGCCACCGCATGAGCCTGATCGCCACCCAGAACCTGACACTGCGCATTGGCGGGCAAACGGTGCTGCGCGACGTTGATATCGCTGTCGAGCCGGGCGAGATCGTGACCATCGTCGGCCCCAACGGGTCGGGCAAGTCGAGCTTGCTGCGGGCGTTGATCGGCGCGCTGAAACCCGCGTCGGGCACGATCACCCGTGCTGCGGATCTGCGTATCGGCTATGTCCCGCAGAAGCTGCAGATCGACGCGACGCTGCCGTTGACGGTGCATGGCTTTTTGAACCTGCCCCGCCGCCAGCCCCGCGAGACCATCGCGCAGGCGCTGCTACAGGCGGGAGTCACGGATCTGGCGAAAAAGCAGATGACCGACCTGTCGGGCGGCCAGTTCCAGCGCGTGTTGCTGGCACGCGCCCTGCTGAACAAACCCCATATCCTGATCCTCGACGAGGCGACGCAGGGGCTGGATCAACCCGGTTCTGCCGCGTTTTACCGTCAGATCGAAGAGGTCCGCCGCGACATGGGCTGCGCCGTCTTGATGGTCAGCCATGATCTGCATGTGGTGATGGCGGCTTCGGATCGGGTGCTGTGCCTGAACGGTCATGTCTGCTGCGAAGGCACCCCCGAGATCGTCGCCGATGCGCCGGAATACCGCGCGTTGTTCGGCACTGGCACCCAAGGGGCGCTGGCGCTTTACCGGCACGAACATTCGCATTCGCATGATCATGCACATGATCATAGCCACATGCACGACCACGACCACACCCACGACCATGCGCAGGGCCATACCCATGGTGCCGGCTGCAACCACGCCCACGGGGACCAAGATGCTTGATGACTTTTTGATACGTGCCGGGCTTGCCGGTATCGGTGTGGCCTTTGCGGCCGCGCCTTTGGGCTGTTTCGTCGTCTGGCGGCGCATGGCCTATTTCGGGGATGCGACCTCGCACGCGGCGTTGCTGGGGGTCGCGCTGGCCTTGGCGTTCGAGCTGCCGATTTTCGCGGGGGTGCTGTTGGTGGCCCTGTCGATGGCGCTGATTGTGACGGCGCTGAACGGGCGCAGCCTGGGCACGGATACGCTGCTGGGGGTGCTGGCCCACGGGGCCTTGGCCATCGGTCTTGTGGCGGTGTCGCTGCTGCCGAACCAGCGTGTCGACCTCAGCGCCTATCTGTTCGGAGAGATCCTGGCCGTGACCAAGACCGATCTTGCGATCATCTGGAGCGGGGCCGTCCTGTCGATCGCGCTGCTGGTCTGGCGCTGGCAGGCATTGCTGTCGTCCACGCTGAACCCCGATCTGGCGACCGCCAGCGGGGTCAATCCGCGCCGTGAACAGCTGATTTTGACGCTGGCGCTGGCAGTGACGGTCGCGGTTGCCATCAAGGTGGTTGGCGCGCTGCTGATCGCGGCGATGCTGATCATCCCCGCCGCCGCCGCCCGCCCCTTTGCCCGCACGCCCGAAGTCATGGCCATGACGGCCTGCATCATCGGGATAATCGCCGCCTTGGGCGGGCTGGCCGCGTCCTTCACGCTCGACACGCCGACGGGGCCCAGCATCGTCAGCGTCGCGGCGGTGCTGTTCGTGCTGTCGTCTGGCGTGGCCCCGTTGCTGAAACGCTAGGCGCTGATCTGCACATACAGCAAGGGCCGCAGCATCACGCTGCGGCCCTTGCTGTTTCGGGGGTGGCCCTATTCGGTCAGGCGGCTGCCGCAAGGGATTGCGACGGACGCCCGGTGCTCACCAGACTATGCGGGAAGAAGACCGAGAATTTGGTGCCCTTGCCCACCGTGCTGGAGACCGAGATATCGCCCCCATGCGCCAGCGCCAGCTTCTTGCAGATCGCCAGCCCGAGCCCTGTACCGCCTTCTGACCGGTTGTCGGCGCTTTCGATCTGGGTAAAGGCCTGGAAGATCGATTCCAGATCCTTCTGCTCCATCCCGACACCATTGTCTTCGACCTCGAAGCGGAAGCCGCCGCCGTCCACTTCGGCCCGCAGGAAGATATCCTTGCCCTTGGAAAACTTGAGCGCATTGCCCACCAGATTGATCAGGATCTGCAAGCAGCGGCCACGGTCGGCGATCACGTCAAGGCTGCCGTCGGGGATATGCAGGGTCACATCCTTGCCCTGCGCCATGCCCTGAAACTGGTCCTCGACCTGCGCCAGCAGCGCCCGTGTGGGGAATGTCGTCTTGGCCAGTTTGATGTCGTTCAGCTCGATGCTGGTATAGTCGAGAATATCGTTGATGATCGTCAGCAGGTGGTTGCCCGCGAATTTGACGCGCTGGCCATAAAGCTCTGCCTGATCCCCGATGATATTATAGTGTTTTTCGGTGATCGGCTCACCTGGCGACAGTTTGGCCGTGGTCGTGGTCTTGAGCTTGGTCAGGAAGCCCGCATAGCCGATCACAATCGTCAACGGCGTGCGCAATTCGTGGCTGAGGACGCTCATGAATTCGGATTTCGCGCGGCTCGCCCCTTCGGCAGCGTCGCGGGCCTTGCGCAGCTCTTCGATGCTTTCCATGCGGGTCCGGTTTTCGATGAAATAGGTGAACAGACCGCCCAGGGTGATTGTCGTCGCCGTGCCTGCGATCACCAGTGCCAGCAGCTTGTATTCTTCAGGGTTGGTATAGCCGGGTTTCAGCCCGATGCAGTCCACGCTGAACGCTGCCATGCCGGTGAAATGCAGCCCGATGATGGCCAGCGTCAGGACGCCCGTCATTTGCAGCCCGCTCCACCGTGCGCTGCGGCTGCCCAGATAAAGCGCGGCAGTCGACAGGACCACCGCCAGAATAACAGACCCGATGAGGTAGCCACGGTCCCATGTCACCACGCCTTCAACGCGGTAGGCCACCATGCCGGTGTAATGCATCGCCGATACCGCAACGCCAAAGATCGTACCGCCGATGATCGTGCTCGCGAGCGACCGGAACATGCCCGCCACCATGATGCCCACGGTCGACCCTGTAATCGCGATCAACAGCGAGACAAAGGTCAGTTGTAGGTTAAAGGTTACCGGTGCCGAAGGCTGATACGCGAGGATTGCGATAAAATGCGTACACCAGACCGCAACGCCCGCCGTGATCGCCGTGAGGAAGTACCAGATCAGCGCCTGCCTGCGCGGGCGCCCCAAGGCGTGCTGATACAAACGCGACACCACCCAGCAGCCAAAGGCGCAAAGCAGCCCGGCCAGAAGCACGAGACCAAGGTCGTGATCATGATGGATCGTATGGGCTACTTTGAACATGTCGGCGCACTCTACCTGTTGATTACCGGACAGTTAATCGGCGGAGAAAACGGCAGATTTGAGGCGTGTTTACGTTATACTGGTGGTAACCAAGAAAAATTTCCGGTCTTTTTTTACCATGGGAAACAACAGCTTGCAGGGTGCCAATCCGGCGGAAACGGCCAGTATATAAGGGCTGATGCCGCCGCGACGGCTGCACTTCAAGCAAAGCGCAGGGGGCTGAACGCCCGCCTATTGCCCTTTGATCTTGATTGAATACTGCCGCCGCGCGCCAGCGGGGGGGCGCGGGAAAGGGGCGGCCTTGCGGATCACCGATACCGCCGCCCGGTCCAGCGCGGCAGAGCCGGACCCCCGTGCGACTGACACAGAAGCCAACCCGCCATTGCTGGCGATGGCAAAAGAGATCGTCGCGGTGCCCGTGGTCCGGACCCGCGGCTTGCCCGCCCGCGAGATGCGGCGCATGACCTGACCGGGGTAGTTGCTGGCGGCGGCATTGCCTTGCGCCGATGCCGCGGCTTGGCGTTTGCCGGTGCTCGTGGATTTGGCCGATGCGCTTTGACCCGACGAAGACCCTTTGGTCGCATTGCGCTGCGCATTGCCACGTGCGGCGGCTTGCTGCGTTGCTTTCTTCTTGGCGGCTTGCTGCTCTGCCGCGCGCCGTTCACGCTCTGCCTGCTCTTGCTTGGCGCGGGCCTGGGCGATTTTGGCAGCGGTTTCAGGGTTCTTGCGCATGGGGCGGCGCGACAGGACGGGGGCGTCGCTATCGGGGTCTTGCGCCTGCAGGGTTTCGGGCGGCGGTGCGACTTGCGCGCTCTCGGAGGGGGGCACGGCCAGCGGTGTAGGTGCCAAGGCGGCGGGTGCTGCGGGGGCCGCAGGCGTCACCGCTGCCACATCGGGCGGGGTCACGGGCTGCGCCTGCTCCGGCGGGGTAACCGGCTCGGCCTGCTCGGGCGCAAGGCCGACGCCGTCGATATAGGCGCCAGAGGCATCCAGACGGCCTTCGCCCAACAGCGCCCGCACGCCGGTCTCGCCGACCTTGTCGAACTTATCGATGGTGCGCAGCACGTCGTCCCGTTTGGGGTCCGCCTCGGCGAGGCCCATTGCCTCCAGCACCCCGTTGAGCACCTTGCGGTTGTTCACCCGTACCAGATAGTCGCCGCGCGGAATGCCGACCGTTTCCAGCGTGTCCGACAGCATCATGCAGATTTCAGCGTCAGCCGCCA
>NZ_NHBI01000031.1:0-19662 GCF_002167505.1 Sulfitobacter sp. TMED3
ATAAGTCCAAAAAATATCTACGTAACTATAAAATTAGCAATTACTAACNATAGCACTTGCATCTTGATAAATNGATTTTTTTTAGTTATTGNTTGTTCAGTNATNGTAGGGGTTTAGCTCAGTTGGTAGAGCATCGGTCTCCAAAACCGAGGGTCGTGGGTTCGAGTCCCTCAGCCCCTGCCAATCTCAACACATGTGAGAACGCGCACTTTGGTGTACCAGCTTCGCCAGTAGGCGAGCTTGATATGAAGCCTTGAATTCAGCGCTTTTGACAGATACATCCCCACAATCGTTCGTATACAGGAAAACCGACATGGCCACAGTCAACCCGCTTCAGTTCATCCAGCAAGTGCGTTCCGAAGTATCCAAGGTCGTCTGGCCCACCCGTCGCGAGGTCATGCTCACCACGGTTATGGTGTTCATCCTTGCCGCGTTGACAGCGGTGTTCTTTGCGATTGTCGATATCCTCATTCGTGGCGGATTGCAGTACATCCTGGCCGCCTTCGGCTGATCCAGGGGCGCGGCACCTTAAAACGCCGTGGCCCTCTTGAAACATGTGCGATTGCGGGCTATCCCGCAGACCTGATCAAGAGGGGCGTGCGGCGATTCGTGTTGCGCGCCGATTTTTTGTTCANCGCCGGCATGCTGCGACAGGCTGGTTTTTACGAGAATTAGATGTGGCCGTTGCTGCATCACAAGACAGGGACCAAGTTCAGATGGCGAAAAGATGGTATTCGGTCAGTGTTTTGTCGAACTTCGAAAAGAAGATTGCCGAGCAAATCCGCACCACGGTCGCCGAGCAAGAGCTTGAGGACCAGATCGACGAAGTGCTGGTCCCCACCGAAGAGGTGATCGAGGTCCGGCGCGGCAAGAAAGTCACGACAGAGCGTCGCTTTATGCCCGGCTATGTGCTGGTCCATATGGAGATGTCCGATCGCGGGTATCACCTGATCAACTCGATCAACCGCGTCACCGGTTTCCTAGGGCCGCAGGGCCGTCCGATGCCGATGCGTGACGCCGAAGTCACGGCGATCCTGGGCCGCGTCCAAGAGGGCGAAGAAGCACCACGCACGCTGATCCACTTCGAAGTGGGTGAGAAGGTCAAAGTGGCGGACGGCCCGTTCGAAGACTTCGACGGTATGATCGAAGAGGTCGACGACGAGAACCAGCGCCTCAAGGTGTCTGTATCGATCTTTGGCCGGGAAACACCGGTCGAATTGGAATTCACTCAGGTCAACAAACAGGTCTGAGCGANCNGCGGGGCGACCCGNCATACGGTGGCAACACCGTTCGTTTGTGGGAGGGGACAGCGGCGCGCCGCCCAACCGCACCACGCTAGCAAGCGGCCACATCGCGATGTGGTTGTATAGGGTGAACGAAAGTTCACCGACATTAAAAGGAGAAGGCCAATGGCCAAGAAACTCGTCGGTACGATGAAGTTGCAAGTTAAAGCGGGTCAAGCGAACCCATCCCCACCCGTCGGCCCTGCATTGGGTCAGCGCGGGATCAACATCATGGAATTCTGTAAGGCGTTCAACGCCAAGACAGCGGACATGGAACCAGGTGCCCCTTGCCCGACCGTGATCAGCTACTATCAGGACAAGTCCTTCACCATGGACATCAAGACGCCTCCTGCGTCCTACTACCTGAAGAAAGCTGCCAAGGTTAACTCCGGCGCGAAAACNCCAAGCCGCGANACCGTCGGCACCGTGACCACCAAGCAACTGCGCGAAATCGCAGAAGCCAAAATGGCCGANCTGAGCGCTGTGGATGTTGAATCCGCGATGAAAATCATTCTGGGCTCTGCCCGCTCCATGGGCATCGAGGTTAAGTAAGATGGCAAAACTCGGAAAACGCACCCGCGCCGCACGCGAAGCATTCGTAGGCAAAGAAGATCTGACCGTTGAAGAAGCAGTCGCNCTGATCAAAGCCAACGCAACCGCGAAATTTGACGAAACCATCGAAATCGCGATGAACCTNGGTGTTGACCCNCGTCACGCCGACCAAATGGTTCGCGGTGTTGTCGGCCTGCCAAACGGCACCGGCAAATCCGTTCGCGTTGCTGTATTCGCCCGTGGCCCCAAGGCTGACGAAGCNCAAGCAGCAGGTGCCGACATCGTTGGTGCCGAAGACCTGATGGAAGCTGTCCAAGGCGGCAAGATCGACTTTGATCGCTGCATCGCGACACCTGACATGATGCCCATNGTTGGTCGTCTTGGTAAGGTTCTCGGCCCACGTAACCTGATGCCAAACCCAAAAGTCGGCACAGTTACAATGGATATCAAAGAAGCTGTTGAAGCTGCTAAAGGCGGTCAGGTTCAGTTCAAAGCTGAAAAAGGCGGCGTAGTGCATGCTGGCATCGGCAAACTGTCCTTTGACGAAGCCAAGCTGGTTGAAAACGTACGTGCCTTNGTTGGCGCNGTGTCCAAAGCCAAGCCTACCGGCTCCAAGGGTGCCTACATGAAAAAGATCGCGCTGAGCTCCACAATGGGNCCAGGTGTGACTGTAGAAGTCGACAACGCTGTAACCGAGTAAGGTNCAGCGATAGGCGCAGTCNTGCGNCTGCNATCAGATCCCCGCATNGGNCATCCGATGCGGGGATTTTTTATGCGGAAACCGGCCGGATAAACGCGGTTTGATGGTGTTTGAAATAGATTAGCCTAAACTCGGCGCAAGAAAGTCGAGTTTCCCCTTGGCATTCCGCGCTGCATTCCCTAAGAAGCCCTCGATTCACTATGCATCGCATGGTGAGTCTTCTGTCCGAGACGAAGGGTGGCGCAAGCCTTAATTCCTTTCTGAGATGGGAGATGCAAGAATTACCGTTCGCGTAAGCGTGGGGCTATTTTGGCTTATTCCCGTAAAATGGACCAAGACTGTTCGCGTAAGCGGACTTAATTGAGCCGGGGGGTAACCCCCAGATTTGGAGTGAAACTGTGGATAGAGCCCAGAAAGAACAGTTGGTCGAAGAGCTCGGCCAAATCTTCGAAAGCTCTGGCGTCGTTGTGGTAAGCCACTACGTCGGCCTGACAGTTGCTGATATGCAGGACCTTCGTGCGCGCGCTCGCGCTGCGGGCGGGGCCGTGCGTGTTGCCAAAAACAGGCTCGCCAAAATTGCCCTAGACGGAAAGCCATGCGAAAGCATTGCAGATCTCCTGACGGGTATGACCGTTCTGACCTATTCCGAAGACCCCGTGGCAGCTGCCAAGGTCGCTCAGGAATTCGCTAAAGAGAATCAAAAGTTTGTCATTCTCGGCGGCGCAATGGGTGAGAACGCACTGGATGTCGCCGGTGTTGAAGCCGTGTCCAAGATGCCTTCGCGGGAGGAGCTTATCTCCACCATCGCGGGTATGCTGGGCGCNCCTGCTTCCAACATCGCCGGNGCCATTGGCGCACCTGCAAGCAACATCGCTTCCATCTTGTCCACCATCGAGGACAAGGCGGCTGCGTAAAGCAATATCGTCAAGCTGGCGCAGGGTTGAACACTCGCGTTGGAACACACATATCGTTAACGGAAAGAGCTAAACATGGCTGATCTGAAAAAACTGGCAGAAGACATCGTTGGTCTGACACTGCTGGAAGCACAAGAACTGAAAACCATCCTCAAAGACGAGTATGGCATCGAGCCCGCAGCTGGCGGCGCAGTGATGATGGCTGGCCCTGCCGATGCAGGCGCGGCTGCTGAAGAGAAAACTGAATTNGACGTCGTTCTGAAGAACGCCGGCGCATCCAAAATCAACGTGATCAAAGAAGTTCGCGGCATCACCGGTCTGGGCCTGAAAGAAGCCAAAGATCTGGTTGAAGCTGGCGGCAAGATCAAAGAAGGCATCGACAAAGCCGAAGCCGAAGACATCAAAGCCAAGCTGGAAGCAGCTGGCGCAGAGATCGAACTGGCCTAAGCCATTAGATCTGGGTGCTGTTTTTGCTTGATGAAAGCAGACCGAAGTTTGTAAAGCTTTGGGCAAGCCCATAAAAATTAAGGCTGGACGGGGAATTCCCTGTCCAGCCTGATCTGTTTTGAAAAGTATTTCGCGCGAAATGCTTCTCTGGATAGGTCCTAGTGGTCGGAAGAGGTACGGTGGGACGTGCCTCAAGAATTGATCAGGATTTACCGCTCTTATGGGCGCGCATCACGGCCCCGGTGATGGCGAGCTCGGCAAGAGATACGAAAGGTGACAGACACATGGCGCAAACCTTCCTTGGCCAGAAACGTCTACGTAAATACTATGGCAAAATCCGCGAAGTGCTGGAGATGCCGAACCTGATCGAGGTTCAAAAATCCTCTTATGATTTGTTCCTGCGCTCCGGCGATGCGGAAACACCGACAGACGGTGACGGCATCCAAGGCGTGTTCCAGTCGGTTTTCCCGATCAAGGACTTCAACGAGACGTCGGTGCTTGAATACGTCAAGTACGAGCTCGAAAAACCCAAATACGATGTCGAGGAATGTCAGCAACGCGACATGACCTACAGCGCGCCTTTGAAGGTGACGCTGCGCCTCATCGTATTTGATGTGGATGAAGACACCGGTGCGAAATCGGTAAAAGACATCAAAGAACAAGACGTGTTCATGGGCGACATGCCCCTGATGACGCCAAACGGTACCTTTGTTGTGAACGGTACAGAGCGTGTTATCGTATCCCAGATGCACCGTTCGCCCGGCGTTTTCTTTGACCACGACAAAGGCAAGACCCACTCTTCGGGTAAGCTGCTGTTTGCTTGCCGCATCATCCCATACCGCGGGTCGTGGCTCGACTTTGAATTCGACGCCAAAGACATCGTGTTCGCACGCATCGACCGTCGCCGTAAGCTGCCTGTAACAACGCTGCTCTACGCGCTTGGCCTTGACCAAGAAGCGATCATGAACGCGTATTACAACACCGTGAACTATACGCTGAAAGACGGCGAAGGCTGGGTTGCACCTTTCTTCCCTGACCGTGTGCGGGGCACACGTCCATCGTATGATCTGGTTGACGCCGCAACAGGCGAGATCCTGTTCGAGAAGGGCAAGAAGGTTACACCNCGTGCCGTTAAGCAGTTGATCGACGAAGGCAAAGTGACAGAACTGCTGCTGCCCTTCGGTCANATCGCTGGTAAATTCGCCGCGCGTGANATCATCAACGAAGAAACCGGCGCGATCTATGTCGAAGCGGGCGACGAGCTGACGCTCGAGCACGATAAAGACGGCACGCTCATCGGCGGTACAGCGAAAGAGCTGATCGACGCGGGCATCACCGAGATCCCACTTCTCGACATCGACAACATCAACGTCGGCCCCTACATGCGGAACACCATGGCGGCNGANAAGAACATGAACCGCGACACCGCGCTCATGGACATCTACCGTGTGATGCGCCCGGGCGAGCCGCCCACAGTCGAAGCNGCGTCGAACCTGTTCGACACGCTGTTCTTTGATGCNGANCGCTATGACCTTTCCGCGGTTGGCCGCGTGAAGATGAACATGCGTCTTGCGCTCGACAAAGAAGACACGCAGCGCACGCTGGACCGTGACGACATCGTCGCCTGTATCAAGGCGCTGGTTGATCTGCGTGACGGCCGTGGCGACATCGACGACATCGACCACCTTGGGAACCGTCGTGTGCGCTCCGTTGGCGAACTGATGGAAAACCAGTACCGCGTCGGCCTGCTCCGGATGGAGCGCGCGATCAAGGAACGTATGTCCTCGGTCGAGATCGACACTGTCATGCCACAAGACCTGATCAACGCGAAGCCAGCGGCTGCTGCGGTACGTGAATTCTTCGGNTCCAGCCAGCTGTCGCAGTTCATGGACCAAACCAACCCNCTGTCCGAGGTGACGCACAAGCGTCGTCTGTCCGCGCTTGGGCCNGGTGGTCTGACACGCGAACGNGCCGGCTTTGAGGTGCGTGACGTTCACGCGACCCACTACGGTCGTATGTGTCCGATTGAAACGCCCGAAGGTCCGAACATTGGTCTGATCAACTCNTTGGCAACNTTCGCCCGCGTNAACAAATACGGCTTTATCGAAACACCCTACCGTAAAGTAACGAACGGTGTTGTTTCCGATGACGTGCAGTATATGTCCGCGACCGAAGAAATGCGTCACACCGTGGCGCAGGCGAACGCGAACCTTGATGAGAACATGAAGTTCGTCAANGATCTGGTGTCGACACGGAAATCTGGTGACTACACGCTGTCGCCTTCCGAGAATGTCGATCTGATTGACGTTTCGCCGAAACAGTTGGTCTCGGTCGCTGCGTCCTTGATCCCGTTCCTTGAAAACGACGATGCGAACAGGGCCTTGATGGGCTCGAACATGCAACGTCAGGCGGTGCCTTTGCTTCAAGCCGAAGCACCACTGGTCGGCACAGGTATCGAAGAAGTCGTCGCACGGGATTCCGGTGCTGCCTATATGGCGAAACGCGGTGGTATCATCGACCAAGTCGACGCCAGCCGTATCGTTATCCGCGCCACCGAAGACCTTGAACTGGGCGACGCGGGCGTAGACATCTACCGCATGCGCAAATTCCAGCGTTCGAACCAGAACACCTGCATCAACCAGCGTCCGCTGGTGAAAGTGGGCGAGACGGTTCAAAAGGGTCAGGTTATCGCGGACGGTCCATCGACCGATATGGGTGAACTGGCGCTTGGTAAGAACGTGGTCGTCGCGTTCATGCCCTGGAACGGCTACAACTACGAAGACTCCATCCTGATCTCTGAGCGNGTATCGCGTGACGACGTGTTNACNTCGATCCANATCGAAGGAGTTCGAAGTCGCNGCCCGTGATACNAAGCTNGGGCCAGAGGAAATCACACGCGATATTCCGAACGTCGGTGAAGAAGCGCTGCGCAACCTCGACGAGGCGGGCATCGTGTACATCGGTGCGGATGTTGAACCCGGTGACATTCTCGTCGGCAAGATCACNCCCAAGGGCGAAAGCCCGATGACGCCAGAGGAAAAACTGCTGCGCGCCATCTTCGGTGAGAAAGCTTCGGACGTGCGCGATACNTCGCTGCGTGTGAAGCCCGGTGATTTCGGTACCGTTGTTGAAGTCCGCGTGTTCAACCGTCACGGCGTTGAAAAAGACGAACGTGCGCTGCAGATCGAACGTGAAGAAGTCGAACGTCTGGCCCGTGACCGGGANGACGAACTTGGCATTCTTGACCGCAACATCTACGCGCGTCTGCAGTCGATGATCATCGGCAAGACGGCTGTCAAAGGCCCGAAAGGCGTCAAGGCAAACTCTGANATCACCGAAGACCTGCTGGCNTCCNTGTCGCGCGGTCAGTGGTGGCAGTTGGCTNTGGCCGACGAAGATGATGCCAAGATCGTCGAAGCCCTGAACGAGCAGTACGAGATCCAGAAACGGACCTTGGATGCACGTTTCGAGGATAAAGTCGAAAAAGTCCGTCGTGGTGACGATCTGCCCCCGGGCGTGATGAAGATGGTCAAGGTTTTCGTTGCGGTGAAGCGCAAGCTGCAACCGGGCGACAAGATGGCCGGTCGTCACGGCAACAAAGGTGTTATTTCCAAGGTTGTACCGATGGAAGACATGCCGTTCCTCGCGGATGGTACGCCGGTCGACTTCTGTTTGAACCCGCTGGGTGTTCCGTCGCGTATGAACGTCGGTCAGATCCTTGAAACCCACATGGGTTGGGCCGCACGTGGCCTGGGCATCAACATCGACGAGGCGCTGCAGGAATACAAACGCTCCGGCGATCTGACACCTGTGCGCGAAGCAATGCACCACGCCTATGGCGACGATGTCTACGAAGAAGGCATCTCGGGTATGGACGAGGAAACATTGCTGGACGCNGCCAAGAACGTNGCGCGCGGTGTCCCAATNGCCACGCCGGTATTCGATGGTGCCAAGGAAGCGGATGTGAACGACAGCCTGACACGGGCCGGTTTCGACAGCTCCGGTCAGTCGGTACTGTTNGACGGCCGCACGGGCGANCAGTTTGCGCGTCCGGTGACCGTCGGCGTGAAATACCTGCTGAAACTGCACCACCTTGTGGACGATAAAATCCACGCGCGTTCAACTGGTCCATACTCGCTGGTCACCCAGCAGCCATTGGGCGGTAAAGCGCAGTTCGGTGGTCAGCGCTTCGGTGAGATGGAGGTCTGGGCTCTGGAAGCTTACGGCGCTGCATACACCCTGCAGGAGATGCTGACTGTGAAATCGGATGACGTGGCCGGACGGACCAAGGTCTATGAAAGCATCGTCAAAGGCGAAGACAACTTCGAAGCCGGTATTCCGGAATCGTTCAACGTACTTGTGAAAGAGGTACGCGGTCTTGGCCTGAACATGGAACTCCTGGATGCGGAGGAAGACGAGTGAGGCACGCGCCGGGGTTTTCATAAACCCCGGACCGTTTCCTGAANCAGGAAACACCTCNCTCCCTCCGCTTTCGAGACTTATCTAAGGATTTAAGATGAACCAGGAACTGACAAACAACCCGTTCAACCCCGTCGCGCCGATGAAGACGTTCGACGAAATCAAGGTCTCTCTGGCATCGCCNGAGCGGATCCTGTCGTGGTCGTTCGGTGAAATCAAGAAACCAGAAACCATNAACTACCGGACGTTCAANCCAGAGCGTGACGGCCTGTTCTGNGCGCGTATCTTTGGCCCGATCAAAGACTACGAATGCCTGTGCGGTAAATATAAGCGCATGAAGTATCGCGGCGTTGTCTGCGAGAAATGTGGTGTTGAAGTCACGCTGCAAAAGGTCCGNCGCGAGCGTATGGGCCACATCGAGCTGGCGTCGCCTGTTGCGCACATCTGGTTCCTCAAGTCGCTGCCATCGCGCATCGGCCTGATGCTGGACATGACCCTGCGCGATCTGGAACGTGTTCTTTACTTTGAAAACTACGTTGTGATCGAACCCGGTCTGACGGACCTCACCTATGGTCAGATGATGACCGAGGAAGAGTATATGGACGCGCAGGATGCCTATGGCATGGACGCGTTCACCGCCAATATCGGTGCCGAAGCGATCCGCGAAATGCTGGCCGCCATCGATCTGGAAGCCGAAGCAGACCAGCTGCGTGCCGATCTGAAAGAGGCGACCGGCGAACTGAAGCCCAAGAAGATCATCAAGCGTCTGAAAGTCGTTGAATCCTTCCTCGAGTCCGGCAACCGGCCCGAGTGGATGATCATGACCGTCATTCCCGTGATCCCGCCAGAGCTGCGCCCGCTGGTGCCGCTGGACGGTGGCCGTTTCGCGACATCGGATCTGAACGACCTGTATCGCCGCGTGATCAACCGGAACAACCGCCTGAAGCGTCTGATCGAACTGCGCGCGCCTGACATCATCGTCCGCAACGAAAAGCGGATGTTGCAGGAATCCGTCGATGCCTTGTTCGACAACGGCCGCCGCGGCCGCGTCATCACTGGTGCCAACAAGCGCCCGCTGAAGTCGCTGTCCGACATGCTGAAAGGTAAGCAAGGTCGCTTCCGTCAGAACCTTTTGGGTAAGCGCGTCGACTTCTCCGGCCGTTCGGTCATTGTGACCGGCCCCGAGCTGAAGTTGCACCAGTGCGGTCTGCCCAAGAAGATGGCGCTCGAGCTGTTCAAGCCGTTCATTTACTCACGTCTTGAAGCCAAAGGTCTGTCTTCCACTGTGAAGCAAGCCAAGAAGCTCGTTGAAAAAGAGCGTCCCGAAGTGTGGGACATCCTGGACGAAGTGATCCGCGAACACCCCGTCATGCTGAACCGTGCGCCTACCTTGCACCGTTTGGGCATTCAGGCGTTCGAACCGGTACTGATCGAAGGTAAGGCGATCCAGCTTCACCCGCTGGTCTGTTCTGCCTTCAACGCTGACTTTGACGGCGACCAAATGGCTGTGCACGTGCCGCTTTCGCTGGAAGCACAGCTGGAAGCACGCGTCCTGATGATGTCGACGAACAACGTACTGTCGCCTGCAAACGGCGCGCCGATCATTGTTCCTTCGCAGGATATGATTTTGGGTCTGTACTACACGACCCTGGAACGCGAAGGCATGCCGGGCGAAGGCATGGTGTTCGGTTCTGTCGAGGAAGTCGAGCACGCGCTTGGTGCCGGTGCGATCCACCTGCACTCCAAGATCAAGGCGCGGATCAAACAGATCGATGCCGAAGGCAACGAGGTGATGAAGCGTTACGACACCACGCCGGGCCGTATTCGCCTTGGTGCGCTGTTGCCGCTGAACGCCAAGGCACCTTTCGATCTGGTCAACCGTTTGCTGCGTAAGAAAGAAGTGCAGCAGGTCATCGATACGGTCTACCGCTACTGTGGTCAGAAAGAATCCGTTATCTTCTGTGACCAGATCATGACCATGGGCTTCCGTGAAGCTTTCCGTGCCGGCATTTCCTTCGGTAAGGACGACATGCTGATCCCAGAAACCAAGTGGACCTTGGTGGACGAAACGCGCGAGCAGGTTAAAGACTTTGAACAGCAGTACATGGACGGCCTGATCACTCAGGGTGAAAAGTACAACAAAGTCGTCGATGCCTGGTCCAAGTGTAACGACAAGGTCACCGACGCGATGATGGGGGCCATTTCGGCCGAACGTCGCAACGATGACGGCGCGGTGATGGAGCCGAACTCGGTCTACATGATGGCGCACTCCGGTGCGCGTGGCTCGGTCACACAGATGAAACAGCTGGGCGGGATGCGCGGTCTGATGGCGAAGCCGAACGGCGACATCATCGAGACTCCGATTATCTCGAACTTTAAAGAAGGTCTGACCGTTCTGGAGTACTTTAACTCCACCCACGGTGCCCGTAAGGGTCTGTCGGATACCGCTTTGAAAACAGCGAACTCGGGTTACCTGACCCGTCGTCTGGTGGATGTTGCGCAGGACTGTATCGTTCGTATGCATGACTGTGGCACCGAAACCGCGATCACGGCCGAAGCGGCTGTGAACGATGGTGAGGTCGTCTCTTCGCTGGCGGAACGTCTGCTGGGTCGCGTTGCGGCCGATGACATCCTGCGCCCCGGGACCGACGAAGTGTTGGTGCCTGCGCAGACTGTGATCGACGAACGTCTGGCTGACATCATCGATGAAGCGGCTGTTCAATCCGCACGGATCCGCAGCCCGCTGACCTGTGAGGCCGAAGAGGGCGTCTGCGCCATGTGCTATGGTCGTGACCTTGCACGCGGTACGCTGGTGAACCAAGGTGAAGCTGTCGGCATTATCGCTGCTCAGTCGATCGGTGAACCCGGCACGCAGCTGACCATGCGTACATTCCACATTGGTGGTGTTGCGCAGGGTGGCCAGCAGTCCTTCCTCGAGGCATCGCAGTCTGGTAAGGTTGTGTTCGAGAACGCTCAAACCCTTGAGAACGCCGCAGGCGAGATCATGGTAATGGGCCGGAACATGAAGCTTGCCATCGTTGATGATAACGGCGACGAGCGTGCCAGCCACAAGGTCGGCTACGGTACCAAGCTGTTCGTCAAGGAGGGTCAGTCGATCCTGCGCGGCGACAAGCTGTTCGAATGGGACCCCTACACGCTGCCGATCATCGCGGAGAAATCCGGTATGACCAAGTTCGTCGACCTGACGTCGGGGATCGCGGTCAAGGATGAAACCGATGATGCAACCGGTATGACACAGAAGATCGTGATCGACTGGCGTGCAGCACCCAAAGGCAATGAGCTGAAGCCGGAAATCATTCTGGTGGATGCCGATGGCGAGCCGGTCCGCAACGATGCGGGCAATCCGGTGACCTACCCAATGTCCGTTGATGCCATTCTGTCCGTTGAGGACCAGACTGAAATCAAGGCCGGTGACATCGTTGCGCGTATCCCGCGTGAAGGTGCCAAGACCAAGGATATTACCGGTGGTCTGCCACGTGTTGCGGAGCTCTTTGAGGCACGTCGCCCCAAAGACCACGCGATCATCGCCGAGATCGACGGGTACGTCCGCTACGGCAAGGACTACAAAAACAAACGTCGTATCTCGATCGAGTCGTCCGAGGATCCGGATCACAAGGTCGAATACATGGTGCCTAAGGGTAAGCACATTCCCGTTGCGGAAGGTGACTTTGTCCAGAAGGGCGACTACATCATGGACGGCAACCCTGCGCCGCATGACATCCTCGCGATTATGGGTGTCGAAGCGCTGGCTGACTACATGATCGACGAAGTGCAGGATGTTTATCGTCTGCAGGGCGTTAAGATCAACGATAAGCATATCGAAGTGATCGTGCGTCAGATGTTGCAGAAGTGGGAAGTCCAGGACAGCGGTGATACCACCCTGTTGAAAGGCGAACACGTCGACAAGCAAGAGTTCGACCAGGCCTGTGCCAAAGCGCTGTCCAAAGGCGGGCGTCCTGCGCAGGGCGAACCGATCCTGCTGGGGATCACCAAGGCGTCGCTGCAAACCCGCAGCTTCATCTCGGCGGCGTCCTTCCAGGAAACCACACGCGTTCTGACCGAAGCATCGGTTCAGGGTAAGCGCGACAAGCTGGTTGGCCTGAAAGAAAACGTCATCGTGGGCCGTCTGATCCCAGCCGGTACCGGTGGTGCGACGCAGCAGATGCGCAAGGTTGCGACGGATCGTGACAACGTGGTCATCGAGGCCCGTCGCGAAGAAGCCGAAGCCGCAGCACGTCTGGCCGCGCCCGAGCCTACAGCCGACGATGTTGTTGGTGGCGATGTCTTCGACAACGTCCCCAGCGACGACGAAAGCCGCAGCTAAGCCTAGGCTTGATAGCTGACTAACAGAGCCCCCGCCGAGAGATCGGCGGGGGTTTTTCGTTGTGGGGCAGGGGGATGAAATAGCGTCGAAAATTTACGCAGGTGGGCTGGTTTTCCACCACGGCTTGCGCCAATGATAAGCCAACCTAATAAACTGAAAGCCACCCGATGTCGCCAAACCTTGCCGGAGCACTTTTCATGATGGGCTCCATGGCGGCCTTTGTGTTGAACGACACGATGACCAAGACCACGGGCGGGGCGGTGCCCTTGTTCCAGCTGCTGTTCTTGCGCGGTGTGGTCTCGATCTCGTTGATCGTGATGTTATGGGGGCGGCTTGGCCCGATGCATCTGCGTCTTAGCCGGCGCGATTGGAAACTGGTCGCAATCCGGTCTGGTGCCGAAGTCGGGGCGAGCTTTTTCTTCGTGACCGCGTTGTTCAATATGCCCTTGGCGAACCTCAGCGCCATTCTGCAATCTCTGCCGCTGACGGTGACGTTGGGCGCGGCGCTGGTCTATCGCGAAAAGGTCGGCTGGCGGCGCTTCTCTGCGATCCTTGTGGGGTTCTTCGGCGTGATGCTGATCGTCAAACCGGGCACCGACGGATTCAACATCTGGTCGATCTACGCGCTGATCGCGGTGTTCTTTGTCACCGTGCGCGACCTCAGCACCCGCCGCCTGTCGAAAGAGGTGCCGTCGATGACCGTGACCTTCGCCGCTGTGCTGGCCGTGACGGGGTTTTCGACTTTCGCGCAGTTCACCACGCCGTGGGCTCCGGTTTCTTCCGCGCATTGGATCGCCATTACGGCGGCCGCGGTCTTTGTGCTGATGGGGTATTATTTCAGCGTGCAGACGATGCGGGTGGGCGACGTATCGTTCATCGCGCCATTCCGCTACACAGGGTTGATCTGGGCGCTTATTCTCGGGTGGTTGGTATTCGGCGACTGGCCGGTGCCGTCAACACTCGCTGGTGCATCTATCGTCGCTGCGACAGGGCTGTTCACACTCTACCGCGAACGCATCACCACCCGCCCGCTGCCGCCGCTTTAACCTTTGGCAAAGACGCGGCGCACAGTGTCGATGTCGATGGCAAAGCGGTCCTTGAACAGGATCTCTTCCTCGGGGCTGAGTGGGGATAGGTCGACCGCCCGTGCATTCTTTTGGCGTGAATCGTTAAATCCATTGTGGCCACGGACATACATCGCAGGGTCGGGAAAGCTGAGTGCTGGCATGAAGCGGGGCAGCTTGTCGTGGGCAAAGTTCATGATCGTAAGCGGACACCCCGCGTTCACGAACATGGCCAAAGCAGCGGTGTAGAACGGCCGGAACGACGGGGTCGCCGCGATACCATCCGCGCCGAACTCGGCCACGTAGCCCTTGTTCCAGTCAAGCGCGACGGATTTGTGCTGGACCAGAAGCGGGGCGGCGTCATCAACAGTTTTGCGCAGCTTGGCCACGAAATCGACTGCAATCGCGTCGTCGTCATCAAAGCGGAATTGCACACAGGGTTCAGAGCGCGCGTGGCGGGCCTTGTTCAGAATCTCTTTCATCACCTCGCGGTGCGGGCGCGGCGGCTCTACCACAATCCGCGCTTGGGGCAGGGGGGCGAGCAAGGCCTTTAGCCGTTCCAGATGGACAGGGGGAAAGCGATCGCCGACAAGCACGATCATCTCGAAATCCGGGTCTGTTTGCGCCCTCAGGCAGGGCAGGGCGACGGTTTCGAACAGGCGGAACCTTTCCTCAAGCCGCGCGGGATCATAAAGGTAGGCGATACGATCAGCGGTGGTGTCATGCCCGACCTGAAACCCGCCAAGCGCCGGATAGGAAAAGCGGCATAGCCCAAGTACCTGCATCGTGATCCGCCCTGTCCGAATAATGTGGCATAAATATGCGCGGTAGCCGGGGTGTCTTGCAAGGTGGAATACCCGTTTGGCGTGCCGTGGGCGGCTTGGGGGCGGGGGCTGTTGACAGCGTGGACGACTCTGCCTATACGCCCCTTATCTCGGATGCGGGGGTCGCCCTGCTTTGCCGACATCATATCTACTGTGGTCACGATCCGGTCTACTGCTGACTCGATCCTCTGTTACCCCACCGCTTCGTTTTCCTCGGTACGGGAACGCTGCGGCGATTTTGCTTTGCGCCAGTGGTGTAGGGCGAAAAATAGGCTTCGTGGACGTGCGAAGTGACCGAATTTGAAACCGCACTGGGGTCCGCCCCGCTGCACCACTTATGTGAGCTAAACGGGGATAAAACCGGAATGCCAACGATCCAACAGCTGATCCGCAAACCGCGCCAGCCTAAAATCAAACGTTCGAAATCCATGCACCTGCAAGAATGCCCGCAAAAGCGCGGCGTTTGTACACGTGTTTACACCACCACACCTAAGAAGCCGAACTCGGCCATGCGTAAGGTTGCCAAAGTGCGCCTGACCAACGGTTTCGAAGTCATCAGCTACATCCCGGGTGAATCGCACAACCTGCAAGAACACTCCGTTGTTCTGATCCGCGGCGGCCGTGTAAAAGACCTTCCCGGTGTGCGCTACCACATCCTGCGCGGTGTTCTCGATACGCAAGGCGTTAAAGACCGTAAGCAGCGTCGCTCCAAATATGGTGCAAAGAAGCCAAAGTAATTTGGGTCGGTTTGGGGTCGCGCATCGCGGATACACGATGCCGGATCCCGCCGCCCGCCATGTTTTCCCGTAAGGGAGTGAGCCGAGTAAGACTGAGCGCCGGACGATCGGGGTGCAATATGCACCAGACGCACTGGACCAAACCTGCCTCGGCAACTGACAATTAGGAGCTTTAAATGTCACGTCGTCACGCCGCTGAAAAACGCGAAGTACTGCCAGACGCCAAATACGGTGATCTGGTTCTCACCAAATTCATGAACAACCTGATGATCGACGGTAAGAAGTCGGTTGCGGAGCGTATCGTTTACAACGCGATGAACCGTGTTGAAGACAAAATCAAACGCGCGCCCATCGAAGTCTTCCACGAAGCGCTGGACAACATCAAGCCGTCCGTCGAAGTGCGTTCGCGCCGCGTTGGTGGTGCCACCTATCAGGTTCCTGTCGAAGTGCGCCCCGAGCGTCGCGAAGCACTGGCGATCCGCTGGTTGATCAAAGCGTCCCGCGCCCGCAACGAGAACACCATGGAAGAGCGCCTTGCAGGTGAGCTTCTGGACGCTGTTCAATCGCGCGGTACTGCTGTTAAGAAGCGCGAAGACACCCACAAGATGGCCGACGCGAACAAAGCGTTCAGCCACTACCGCTGGTAATTCGGGCGGCATAAGCCGTTCCCGTCGCGTCCCACCCCGGGGCGCGATTTATCCGTTTCAGATATATTCGAGGAAGCAGCCCAATGGCACGCGACTATCCGCTCTCACGCTACCGCAATTTCGGCATCATGGCCCACATCGACGCAGGCAAAACAACCTGCTCCGAACGGATCCTGTTTTACACTGGTAAGTCCCACAACATCGGCGAAGTGCACGACGGTGCCGCCACGATGGACTGGATGGAGCAGGAGCAGGAACGCGGTATTACAATTACCTCCGCTGCGACGACAACTTTCTGGCAGCGCCAGGAAGAGCCAACAGCCGACGCGACATCCGACACCAAGTACCGGATGAACATCATCGACACTCCCGGCCACGTTGACTTCACCATCGAAGTTGAACGTTCGCTGGCCGTTCTTGACGGCGCGGTTGCTGTTCTTGACGCCAACGCCGGTGTTGAGCCCCAGACCGAAACCGTTTGGCGCCAAGCGGACCGCTACAAGGTTCCACGCATCGTTTTCGTCAACAAAATGGACAAAATCGGCGCTGACTTCTTCAACTGCGTGAAGATGATCAAAGACCGTACCGGTGCGACACCTGCGCCGATCCAAATCCCGATCGGTGCCGAAACCGAGCTGGAAGGCATGATCGATCTGGTCACCATGAAAGAATGGGTCTGGGCCGGTGAAGATCTTGGCGCGAGCTGGGAACAACGCGAAATCCGTGCCGAGTTGAAAGACCTGGCCGACGAATGGCGCGCGCATCTGATCGAGACTGCGGTCGAGATGGATGACGAAGCCATGGAAAACTACCTGATGGACGGCGCAGAGCCTGACGTCGACACCCTGCGCGGTCTGATCCGTAAAGGGACACTGGCGATCAAGTTCATCCCCGTACTCTGCGGCTCCGCATTCAAAAACAAAGGTGTTCAGCCTCTGTTGAACGCTGTTATCGACTATCTGCCATCCCCGATGGACGTTGTTGACTACATGGGCTTCAAACCAGGCGACGAGACAGAGACCCGTAACATCGCACGCCGTGCGGATGACGACATGGCCTTCTCCGGTCTGGCGTTCAAAATCATGAACGACCCCTTTGTTGGCTCGCTAACCTTTACCCGCATCTACTCCGGTGTGCTGAACAAGGGCGACACGCTCTTGAACTCCACCAAAGGTAAGAAAGAGCGCGTCGGTCGTATGATGATGATGCACTCGAACGATCGTGAAGAAATTCAAGAAGCGTTCGCGGGTGACATCATCGCGCTGGCAGGTCTGAAAGACACAACAACCGGTGACACGCTTTGCGCCGTCAACGACCCTGTTGTTCTTGAAACAATGACCTTCCCCGATCCGGTTATCGAAATCGCGGTTGAGCCTAAAACCAAGGCTGACCAAGAGAAGATGTCCACCGGTCTGGCGCGTCTGGCCGCAGAAGACCCCTCCTTCCGCGTTGAAACGGATCTGGAATCCGGTCAGACTATCATGAAGGGCATGGGCGAACTTCACCTCGACATTCTGGTGGACCGTCTGCGTCGTGAATTCAAAGTTGAAGCGAACATCGGTGCGCCTCAGGTTGCCTACCGCGAGACCATCTCGCGCGAAGCAGAAATCACCTACACCCACAAGAAACAGTCCGGTGGTTCCGGTCAGTTCGCCGAGGTGAAGATGATCCTGATGCCAACCGAGCCAGGCGAAGGCTATTCCTTCGAAAGCCGCATCGTTGGTGGTGCCGTTCCGAAAGAATACATCCCGGGCGTCGAAAAAGGGATCAACTCGGTCATGGACTCCGGTCCTTTGGCGGGCTTCCCAGTCATCGACTTCAAGGTTGCTCTGATCGACGGTAAATTCCACGACGTTGACTCCAGCGTTCTGGCGTTTGAAATCGCGGCCCGTATGGGTATGCGCGAAGGCATGCGTAAAGCTGGTGCGAAACTGCTCGAACCGATCATGAAAGTCGAAGTTATCACTCCTGAGGACTACACAGGCGGGATCATCGGCGATCTGACATCGCGGCGCGGTCAGGTTCAGGGTCAGGACACACGCGGGAACGCAATCGCGATCGACGCACAGGTGCCGCTGGCCAACATGTTCGGCTACATCAACACGCTGCGTTCGATGTCGTCGGGTCGTGCGAACTTCACCATGCAGTTCTCGCACTACGAACCTGTTCCGCAGAACATCTCTGACGAGATCCAAGCGAAATTCGCGTAACTGGCGCGTTGCAATAACTGGGACGGCGGGGATAACCCCGCCCTACCCAAACCGTAGGGTGGGTGTTCAACCCACCGCCCAATTTGAAAACCAAGGAGGCCACCATGGCTAAGGCAAAGTTTGAACGTAATAAACCACACGTTAACATCGGTACCATTGGTCACGTTGACCACGGCAAAACCACGTTGACCGCGGCGATCACCAAGTACTTCGGCGACTTCCGCGCCTATGACCAGATTGACGGCGCGCCCGAAGAAAAAGCACGCGGCATCACCATCTCGACAGCGCACGTCGAATACGAGACCGAAAACCGTCACTATGCGCACGTCGACTGCCCAGGCCACGCTGACTACGTCAAGAACATGATCACCGGTGCGGCGCAGATGGACGGCGCGATCCTGGTTGTGAACGCTGCTGATGGCCCCATGCCACAGACCCGCGAGCACATCCTGCTGGGCCGTCAGGTCGGCATCCCCGCCATGGTTGTCTACATGAACAAAGTAGACCAGGTGGACGATGAAGAGCTGCTGGAACTGGTTGAAATGGAAATCCGCGAACTGCTGTCTTCCTACGACTACCCAGGCGACGACATCCCTGTGATCCCCGGTTCCGCTCTGGCGGCGATGGAAGGCCGTGACGAGAACATCGGCGAAAACTCCATCCGCAAGCTGATGGAAGAAGTCGACAACTACATCCCGACACCAGAGCGCGCTGTTGACCAGCCGTTCCTGATGCCTGTGGAAGACGTCTTCTCGATCTCCGGTCGTGGTACAGTTGTGACCGGCCGTGTTGAGCGTGGCGTGATCAACGTTGGCGACGAAATCGAAATCGTTGGCATCCGCGACACCAAGAAAACCACATGTACCGGCGTTGAAATGTTCCGCAAACTGCTGGACCGTGGGGAAGCTGGCGACAACATCGGCGCCCTGCTGCGCGGTATCGACCGTGAAGGCGTTGAGCGTGGTCAGGTTCTGTGTAAGCCAGGTTCGGTTAAGCCGCACACCAAGTTCACAGCCGAAGCCTATATCCTCACCAAAGAAGAGGGTGGCCGTCACACGCCGTTCTTCGCGAACTACCGTCCACAGTTCTACTTCCGGACCACAGACGTCACCGGTACCGTTCAGCTGCCAGAAGGCACTGAAATGGTTATGCCTGGCGACAACCTGCGGTTCGACGTGGAGCTGATCGCCCCCATCGCGATGGAAGACGGTCTGCGCTTCGCGATCCGCGAAGGCGGTCGTACCGTTGGCGCGGGCGTGGTTTCCAAAATCACCGAGTAAGCCAACCCGCGGGTCACCCCGCGCACCGGCAACAAGACGAAGGCCGCTCCCAATCGGGGCGGCCTTTTTCGTGGCTTAGGGGCGTGCGACATTATTCCTGCGCAATGCGTCTATCTGCCCTTGAACCCCCAGCGAATATCGACTACCTCACCACTCGGCATAGGGGTTTAGCTCAGTTGGTAGAGCATCGGTCTCCAAAACCGAGGGTCGTGGGTTCGAGTCCCTCAGCCCCTGCCAATC
>NZ_NHBI01000032.1:0-49029 GCF_002167505.1 Sulfitobacter sp. TMED3
CGTCGGTCCGCTCAAGATCAAGATCTCGGGCTGCATCAATGCCTGCGGCCACCACCACGTGGGCCACATCGGGATTCTCGGGCTCGACCGCGCCGGTGTCGAAAACTACCAGATCACTCTGGGCGGTGACGGCACCGAAAACGCCGCCATCGGAGAGCGCGCCGGTCCGGGTTTTTCCGCCGACGACATTATTCCGGCGATTGAACGGTTGGTAAAAGGCTACCTCGACCTGCGCAGCGACGCGGGCGAGACCTTCTTGCAAACCTATCGTCGCCTCGGTCTTGCCCCGTTCAAGGCCGTCCTCTACCCGGAAGCACAAGCCAATGCCGCGTGATCAGCTGACTGTTCCAAATGGGGAAAAAATCCTCCCCGAAGGGCCGGACCGCGTCGCAGCGCTGACCCGTCAGGTGGAAAAGCTGAACGATGGCCTACGCCATCACAGCGCCACCGACGTGCTGCGTGCCGCGATCGACAATGTGCCCAATCTGGCGCTTGTCTCAAGCTTCGGGGCGGAATCCGTCGCCCTGTTGCACCTTGCCTCTATGGTGAAACGTGATCTGCCGGTGTTGTTCATCGACACAGAGATGCTGTTCGCCGAAACGCTGGTCTATCAGCAAGAGCTGAGCGAACGGTTGGGGCTGCGCAATGTGCAGACGATCCGGGCGCAGGACGTGGCAGAGAAAGACCCCGACGGGACGCTGCATCTGCGCGACCCGGACGCCTGCTGTGCCTTCCGCAAGACCGTGCCCCTGCAGCACGCACTAGAGGGGTTCGACGGTTGGATCACGGGGCGCAAGCGGTTCCAGTCCGGCACCCGCGCCAGCCTGCCCTTCTTCGAGGTTGAAACCCCCGCCGATGCGCCTGCGCGGATCAAGGTGAACCCGCTGGCCCATTGGCAGGCCTCAGACGTGTCGGACTATATCGACGAGAACCGCCTGCCCCGGCACCCGCTGGTGGCCCAAGGCTACCCCAGCATCGGTTGCGCCCCCTGCACCACCAAGGTGAAACCGGGCGAAGACCCCCGCGCCGGTCGCTGGAGAAACATTGAAAAAGAAGAATGCGGCATCCATTTTGTCGATGGCAAGATGGTCCGTACAGGAGCAAAGACATGACACAGTTGATCAATGATCAGGGGTTTGTGCCGGATGATTTCGCCACGCCCTACGCCCCCTTCGATGCTGCTGAAGGCGTAGAGGCGGGTGCGACCGCCCTTGACGTCCCCTCTGACGTGCAACCGGAAACGATCCCTGTTGATGGTGCGATCTCGATGATCCGCGTGGCCTTCCCCAGTTCGGCCGACGGGCGTGGCTTTACCATCGCGCGCCAGCTGCGTCTGCGTGGCTACACCGGGCGGCTGCGCGCACATGGGCATGTGATTGCGGACCAATACGCCATGGCGCGCCGGTCGGGCTTTGACGAGGTCGAGATCCCCGATGATCTGGCCGCGCGTCAACCGCAGGACCAATGGCTGGCCCGCGCAAACTGGCAAGAGCATAATTATCAGGCGCGCCTGCGCGGCTGATCGGGGTTTTCGCCCCAAGATGCTTTCCCTGCCCCCTCCCTTCCCCTAGAGAAAGGCTGCGTGCCGCGATCCGCGCGTAGATGAAATTATGACCGAGCAGAATGTAGTGACCCAAACCGACGCCAAACCCGTACCCACGTTGCCTGACGCGCAGACCGTGACTTCTGTCAAACACTGGACGGACCGGCTGTTTTCCTTCCGCGTGACCCGCCCTGCGTCCTTGCGCTTTCGCTCGGGCGAGTTTGTGATGATCGGCCTGATGGGCGACCCGCACCCCGAGACCGGCAAGCAAAAGCCGTTGCTGCGCGCCTATTCCATCGCCTCGCCCTCCTGGGACGAAGAGCTGGAGTTCTATTCGATCAAGGTGCAGGACGGCCCGCTGACCTCGAAGCTGCAACACATCCAGCCCGGCGACCAGATCATCCTGCGGCCCAAGCCCGTCGGCACGCTGGTGCATGACGCGCTGCTGCCCGGCAAACGTCTGTGGCTTTTCGCCACCGGCACGGGCTTTGCGCCCTTTGCCTCGCTGCTGCGCGAACCGGAGACCTACGAGAAATTCGACCAGATCATCATGACCCACACCACCCGCGATGTGGCCGAGCTGGACTATGGCCGCACGCTGGTCGAGAGCCTTGCCGATGATCCACTGATCGGCGAGATGATCGGCGACAAGCTGGTCTACTACCCCACCACCACCCGTGAACAAAGCCCCAAGATGGGACGCATCACCAATCTGCTGCAGGACGGAACGGTGTTCAAAGACCTCGGCATCGACGGTATCAGCGCCGACACCGATCGCGGCATGGTCTGTGGCAGCCTTGAATTCAACAAGGATATCAAGGACGTGCTTGAAGGTTTCGGGCTAGAGGAAGGGGCGAACTCTGACCCCAAACACTACGTCGTTGAAAAGGCCTTTGTCGGCTGATCCGACGCAGCGGTGCCCTTGCAAGGGGCACCATAAATAAAACAAAAGCCGCGCTCTCTTTCGAGGCGCGGCTTTTTCATGTCTGGCGGATCGGTTTTGCGTGGGCCGCGCTTAAAGCGCCAGCGCCTCGCGGATCCGTGCGAGGATCGCGCGCAGGGCATCGGGATTTTCACCGGCGGTGACCAGCCCTTGCTTCAGCAGCGCTTTTTGCGTGGCGGGCAGATCAGAAGTGTCGATCATGGTTTGCACCTTCTCCAGATCAAAGCCATCGACGGTGGTCAGCTGCTCTGGCGTATTGGCATCGGCGGTGACGTCGGCCTGAACTTCTGTATCGGCAGCAGCCCCCGCATCTGTGCTGGCCCGTGAGTCAATCGCGGCGACGGCGGCGGCTTCTTCCGCTTGAACCGCTGCGGCGTTTGCCTCGGCTTGCGGGTCAGCGGCGGGTGCCGTGCCCGCTTGTGTGGTGCTGGCGGCATCGCTTGCCTCTGAAACGCTGGCAGCCATGGCATCGGCCTCTGCGCTGGTGGAAACCTCCGCGTTGCCTTCTGCGGTATCATTCGCCGCTTGCGTTGCATNCTCGGCGATCTGCTTGCCCGCGTTCATGGCATCNTCGCCCGCCTCTGCCGCGGCNTCGGCCACATCCTCGGCCGCTTCCGACAGCGCGTCGGCTGCGGTATTCGCGGCCTCTGTGGTGGCTTCTACCGCCTCGGTCACNGCGCCCTCTGTCGCCTCGACAGCGTCGCCCACAGCTTCGGTCGCACTTTCCAGCGCGGCGGGAGCATTGACGGCATCCGACGCATCGGTCGCAATCTCCTGGACCGAACGGCCCGAATACAACATGTACGCGCCAAGCGCGATCACCCCTGCGATGACAATCCAGATGAGGTTTTTCATGATGCTGTGGTTCCTTTGAACTTTGTTAATCCCCTGCTGCACATACTATATGCCAACACATGGCGTCAAATGCGCGATACGCTGCTTCCCCTTGGGTAAATCCCCCAAAAATACGCGGTTTTACCCTGTATATGCGCCATTTTGCGACTTGAAGAAGACCATGAGCAGGTTTACCTTCCGTGCTCGACATCAGTACAACAATCAAAGGACGACCATCATCGCTCGCAGACCGCATAACGCGCCGCCGCAAAGAGACACCGGCCCGCGCATCAACGAAAACATCCGCGCCAACGAAATCCGCCTGATCGGTGCGGATGGGGAAAACGTCGGCGTCGTGACACCGGATCGCGCCATGGAAATGGCTGTTGATGCCGGACTTGATCTGGTCGAGATTTCGCCCAATGCCAACCCGCCCGTGTGCAAGATCATGGACTTTGGCAAATTCAAGTATGAGACGCAAAAGCGTGAAGCCGAAGCGCGCAAGAAGCAAAAGATCATCGAGATCAAAGAGGTCAAGTTCCGCCCGAACACCGATACCAATGACTATGACGTCAAGATGCGTAACGTGTTCAAGTTCCTCGACAATGGGGACAAGGTAAAGATCACGCTGCGGTTCCGCGGCCGTGAGATGGCCCACCAGAACCTTGGCCGCGAGCTGCTTGAACGNGTTGCCGAAGACACCAAAGAAGTTGGCCGCGTTGAAAACTTCCCGAAGATGGAAGGCCGCCAGATGGTCATGCTCATCGGGCCGCTGCCAAGCAAATAATTCCGGGTCTTACAGCCCCGAGACGCAAAAAGCCCCCGCAGTTTCCTGCGGGGGCTTTTCTATGTCATGAAGGTCGCGGTTACTGACGCAGCAGACCTGTGATGTTGCGCACAACCGCACGACGGTTGGCGGGTTCGGCGGTCTCGGTCGGTACTTTCAACGCGCTTTCACCGTAGCCTTGGGTGATCAGGTTGGCTGGCGGCACGTCAAAATACTCGGTCAGGGCCAATGCAACGGTCTCGGCACGACGGTCAGACAGCGCAAGGTTGTAGCCCGCATTGCCAACCGCATCGGTGTGCCCTTCCACAAGGATCACAGTGCGTGGATCATCCTTGATGGCATTGCTGATCGCGGTCCCGATCTTGGACAGCGCNCGGGCCTGTTCAGGCTGGATNGCAGCCGACCCTGTGGCAAAACGCACAGCGTCCAGCTCGATCTCNGGNGCTAGGGCACGGACCTGACGNACNTCACGCACCTGACGCAGCGAATACCGCTGGGCCTGATCGCCACGCAACTGTGTTTGCAACGCAGCACGCAGCGCTTCCTCGTTTTGCTGGCTGGCCAGCGTATTGGCCTGCGGACGGACCTGAGGCAGCTCGTTCACNACGATACGTTCTTCGACTTGGGTGTCATCGAACAGNACATATTCATTGCCCTGTGGATCGACGTTGATCCGGCGCAATACGGTGCCGTCCCGACCCAGAATGGTCACGATCTTGCTGCCGTTAGGCTTGATCACAGTGGTGCGCGAAGAACCGTCGTTGAACGTCTCGCGGCGNACTTCGTCACCGGCNTGACGCACAAGCGCATCATCGTCTTTCAAAACGCGCAGATCCCCATTCGGATCTTCAACAACCAGACGGTCACCCGAGTTGCTCACGACCTTCGAGCCNTTNTTCAGGATCGACCCGACAGCCACTGCGCCGATGCCGACAAGCAGGGCNTTCTCGAACTTGCTCAGCCCGTCGTCGTCATCCTTTTTGGCTTNNGTNTTGGCTTCGGCAGAGNTGTCACCGGTGACGGCCGTCGAAAATTCTTCNNTCGANGCGCGCGTGTCTTCTTCNGTGATCTCTTCTACCACAACGTCGGCCTTGGCTTCACCGCTGTCAGCAGCGGCGGCGGCTTCGGCAGCAGCGGCTGCATCAGCGGCGCGCTGTTCCTGACGGGCTTCTTCCGCAGCCTGTTCGGCAGCCAGATCAGCGGCGATCTGCTCTTCCGTTTGCTGCTGGGTTTCGGCCTCNGCCTGNGTTTCAGTGTCGGAAGAGCTGTCTGCCGGCACATCGGTCTGGGCTTGGGTTTCTTCGGNCGTTTCAGCCTCTGNCGGCTCGGCCTGAGCTTGCGCCTCNGCNTCTACGCCAGCATCGCTTTCAGCNGCAGGGGCATCTGCCTGTGTCTCGGCAGACTGCGCTTCAGGGCTTTCCGAGGTTTCGGCAGCCGCAGTGGCGTCTTGCTCTGCCTCTGCCTCGGCTGCAGCCTTGGCTTCAGCGTCTGCGGCGATCTGTGCAGCGACCGCATCCTCACGCTCTGCTTCGGCCTGCGCTTCGGCGGCAGCAGCTTNCTCGGCCTCGGCGGCTTGTGCGTCTGCAGCGGCCTGAGCTTCGGCGGCCTCTTGTTCAGCGGCCTGCGCGGCGGCGGCGGCTTCTGCATCGGCTGCAGCTTGCGCCTCAGCAGCTTCTGCTTCAGCTGCGGCGGCAGCGGCCTCTGCGTCGGCGGCGGCTTGCTCTTCCGCGGCGGCTTGGGCTTGCGCGGTGGCAGCGGCTTCGGCCTCGGCGGCGGCGGCAGCNTGCTCTTCCGCNGCGTCTACGGTTTCAGCGGCGGCTTNTGCATNGGGCNCGGCTTGCGCTTCGGTCTGGGCTTCCGCCNCAAGACCAAGGGCCTGCGCCAGATCACCGTCGGCACGCAAAGTCATCATCTGATCCGCATCCGCCACGACACTGCCGTCAGGCAGCACNCATGGGAACACGGTTTGCTCCCCTTCGGCCACGCAGCTTTCTGTTGTCTGGGCAAAACCACCTGTGGGCAANGCCAGCGCCAAACACATGGTCAAAGAGGTCGTCGATTTCAAAAGTTTATACATTCCTAATCCTCACGGGGTTATGGACGCCGTTCGGGCAGCGTTACGGCACAACACCGGTGCTGCAAAATCGTTCCCAACCCTGCGCAAGTGATAATCATCCAGACAGCAAAAAACCGCCCNAAGGTTTCCCANGGGNCGGTTTTCATNNAAGTATCGAGTGGNTTAGGNCAGCGCGGCAACTGCCCGTTTTGTCATCACAGCAACCAGATGCGCACGGTAGTCACCACTGCCGTGNAGATCGCTGATCATGCCGTCACCGGGCANGCTCAANCCCGACAGGGCATCCACGGCAAAACTCCCGCTCAGCGCGGCTTCTGCATCGCTCCACCGGAAGACGCCATCCTCCGACGCCCCCGTCACCGCGACCCGCACACCGTCCGCGAATTTTGCCACAAACACNGCCACCAGCGGGAAGCGCGAGGCAGGTTGGATGAATTTCTCGTAATGCGCCTTCTCGGGGATCGGGAAACGCACTTCGGTGATGATCTCNCCCTCGTCCAGNGCGGTGGCGAACATCCCCTCAAAGAAATCATCCGCCGNGATCTCGCGCGCGTTGGTCACGATCGTCGCACCGCTGGCAAGCACCCCTGCCGGATAACAGGCCGAGGGGTCGTTATTCGCGACCGATCCGCCGATGGTGCCACGGTTGCGCACGGCCGGATCACCGATCCGCGCGGCCAGACTTGCCAGCCCGGGGTAATGCGCCTCTGCCTCTTTGGCGACGGTCGCATGTACGGTGCCCCCACCGATACACAGACGACCGTCGTCGCCCATACGCACACCGCGCATGTCCTCGATCCCGCTCAGCGACACCAGAACCGACGGCATCGCCAAGCGCGCCTTCAGTGTGGGGATCAGCGTTTGCCCGCCGCTCAGCGGTTGCGCCTCGTCCTGCCCCAATGCCGAGACCGCCTCGGCCACTGTCGCGGGTTTCACTACATCAAAATCATACATCTTGCGTCCTTCCAGTCAGAGAGCGGGCCGCGGCCCCAAACGCCTCTCTTCATTTTGCCAATAAACTCCGGGGGCGCGGGGGCTGGCCCCCGCTTTCCCTTATTTTCTGCGCCAGAGGCATATAGGGGGCTGAACCCCGCACCTGCCCCAACCGTCTTAACCGTTCATCGCCGCCCAAACCCGCGCCGGTGTGACAGGCATGTCGATATGCCCGACATCCTTACCGCCCGATCGCATGGCGTCCAACACCGCATTCACCACCGCAGGCGGCGACCCAATGGCCCCTGCCTCACCGCAGCCTTTCACGCCCAAGGGGTTGTGCGTACAGGGCGTCTGGCACGAATGGTCAACGGTATAGAACGGCAGATCGCTGGCCCGTGGCATCGCGTAATCCATGTAGGACGCGCTGAGCAACTGACCGTCACTGTCGTAGGCGCAATTCTCCATCAGCGCTTGCCCGATGCCCTGTGCAATCCCGCCGTGGACCTGACCGCTCACGATCATCGGGTTGACGATATTGCCAAAGTCATCCGCCGCCGCAAAACGGTCAATGGTGACATGGCCGGTTTCGGGGTCCAACTCGACCTCGCAGGCATAGGCNCCGGACGGATAGGTAAAGTTCGACGGATCGTAGAAAGCCGTTTCCTCTAGACCGGGCTCGATATCCTCCAGCGGGTAGTTATGCGGCACATAGGCGGCCAGCGTCACATCCCCCCAAGCAACGGATTTATCCGTTCCTGCCACGGTAAAGGCCCCGTCTTTCAGCTCGATATCCCCTTCCGAGGCTTCCAGCAGGTGCGACGCGATCTTGGTCGCCTTGGCGATGATCTTTTCTGTTGCGCGGACCATGGCCGACCCGCCAACCGCNAGGGAGCGNGANCCGTANGTGCCCATCCCCATCGGGGTGTTGGCCGTGTCGCCATGCACGATCTCGACCATCTCTTCGGGGATACCGATCATCTCGGCGATCACCTGCGGGAAGGCGGTTTCATGCCCCTGCCCGTGGCTGTGGCTGCCGGTCATCACGACCAGACCGCCCGTGGCATTGACCCGCACGGTGGCGGATTCATACAGACCCGCCCGCGCGCCAAGCTGCCCCACAAGGTTCGAGGGCGCGATGCCGCACGCCTCGATATAGCAGTTCACGCCGAACCCACGCAGCTTGCCCTTGGCCTCGCTTTCCTTGCGGCGCGCGTCGAAACCGGCGAAATCGGCGATCTCTTCAAGCTTGTCCATCGTGGCCACATAATCGCCNGTGTCATATTCCACCGCGACCGGCGTGGCATAGGGGAATTCGGTGATGAAATTCTGCCGCCGCAGCGCAATCGGGTCGACCCCAAGCTCATGGGCGCATTTATCNACCAACCGTTCCAGCTGATAGGTTGCCTCCGGCCGGCCCGCGCCGCGATAGGCATCGACGGGCACGGTATTGGTAAACACGGCCTTTACGTTCACATAGATCAGCGGCGTCTTGTAGTTGCCCGCCATCAAGGTGCCGTGCAGCCATGTGGGCACCGACGGCGCGAAGGTCGACAGATAAGCCCCCATATTCGCGTAAGTGTCCGTGCGCAGCGCGGTAAAGTTATTCTCTGCGTCCAGCGCCATCTGGATCTTGGTCACATGGTCGCGCCCGTGGGCGTCGGACATAAAGGCCTCGGACCGGCTGGAGGTCCATTTNACCGGACGGTTACAGGCTTTGGCGGCAAAGGTGCAGAACGCCTCTTCCTGATAGTGGAAAATCTTGGTGCCNAANCCGCCGCCCACATCGGGGGCCACNACGCGCAGCTTGTGTTCGGGGATGCCCAGAACAAAGGCCCCCATCAGCAGGCGGATCACATGNGGGTTCTGGCTGGTGGTGTAAAGCGTATGATCGCCTGTCCCGCGTGCATAGTCGCCNACGGCGACGCGCGGCTCCATCGGATTGGCGACCAGACGGTTGTTGACCAGTTCCAGCGTNGTGACATGGGCCGCGTCNTCNAANGCCTTGTCCACGGCTGCCTTATTCTCTTCGACAAAGCCCCAATCGTAGCAGAGGTTCGAGGTCAGATCGTCATGAACCTTGGGCGCGCCTTCCTGCACGGCCTGCTTCATATCGACGACGGCGGGCAGATCGGTGATATCGACGACGATCGCCTCTGCCGCNTCNCGGGCCTGCGACAGGGTTTCCGCCACGACAGCCGCAATCGGTTCGCCNACGTGGCGGACCTTGCCTTCGGCCAGCACGGGGTGACGCGGCTCTTGCATGGGCGCGCCATGCTTATCCGTGACCTGCCAGCCGCAGGGGATCGACCCGACCTCGGCGAAATCGGCACCGGTAAAGATCTTCACGACCCCCGGCATCCCCTCTGCCGCGGAGGTATCGACCGAATTCAGCACCCCATGGGCGATATCCGAGCGCAGAAAGAACACATGCGCCTGTCCGTGCAGGTTGATATCGTCGGTATAATTCCCCTCACCGGTTAAAAACCGGATATCCTCGCGCCGCTTGCTGCTGGCACCAATTCCGCCGTCCTTTGGCATGGTCAATTCCTCCNTATGGGGNACGGATCGGGTCCGNACCGTCGTATGTGGCTTTTGCGTTTGGCTTTATTCTTATGTCGTCAATCTATGGGTTGCTGCGGTTCCCCGTTTCNCATGGGAAAGCGCGGTTTTCAGGATGGGTGCGCCGTGTCCTCCCGCCCCTGCATCAACAGGGCCGCACGTCGCACGGTGGTTATTCGGCAGCCAGCGNGCTGACGTCCTGACCGGATGCGGCCATGATCGCCTTGACGATGTTATGGTAACCGGTGCAGCGGCAGATATTGCCGTCCAGATAGTGCCGGACCTCTGCCTCGGTCGGCTTGGGGTTGTCTTTCAGCAGCGCCGAGGCNGACATGATCATGCCCGGTGTACAAAAGCCGCATTGCAGCCCGTGGTGGTCCTGAAACGCCTGTTGGATCACTGTCAGCGATCCATCGGGGTTGGCCATGGATTCGATCGTCTTGACCTCGGCCCCGTCCGCTTCGACCGCGAGCATGGTGCAGGCCTTGACCGCCTCTCCGTTGACATGAACCACGCAGGCCCCGCACTGGCTGGTGTCNCAGCCGATATGCGTGCCGGTCAGGCTCAGGTTTTCGCGCAGGAATGACGCCAGCAACGTGCGCCCTTCGACGGCACCGGATGCAGGTTTGCCGTTCACGGTCATTTTGACCTCGGTCATGATGTTCCTCCCGTTTTATGTCATGTGTTGGGTCGAGTTAAGCACGCCAAAGCGGCGTTGAGAACAGAAATTTTTCGCAGGGGTTGAACTTCGCGGGTGCGGCGCGGCGACGGGCCTTGCGTCAGGGTCGGTCAACCGCGTCTTGGTTGCGGACGGGTGGCGATCTCTTTCAGCAAGCCGCCCACCCCCATGCGGGCGATATCGCGCGGGGATACCTCTATGCCGCAGATCACCCGCGACAGCACCCAATCCGCCCCATTCAACGCAGGAGAGCGCGCGCAGCCCGGCAGGCCGATCACCGGCNTATCGCCCATCTGCCCCAGAAACAGCAGATTNCCCGGNTCAACCGGCATGCCAAAGNGCGAGACCTCTCCGCCCGCGGCGCGCAGGGCCTGCGGGGCCACGTCATCAATGTCAGAGGTGGCAGAGCCGGTGAGGATCAGCGTCAGCGCCGTATCCGCCGCGGCAATNGCATCGCGCAGGGCNNTGACCTCATGCGGGACCATGACGACTTTTTTCAGATCCACATNCAGCGCAGANAGCCGGTCTGCGATNGCCTTTTTCCCCTTGTCGCCCGCCCCGCCGTCAATCTCTGTGATGATCAGCGTCGCGTCCTTGATTTGCGGCGGCACCAGCCGGATCGCGTCGCGTCCGGCATCACAGGCGGCGGTAAGATCGCTTTGCGCAACGGCGTAAGAGATAATCTTGATCGTCGCCACCATGCCCCCCGCGGCCATCTGCTGGAACGGCGGGACCGTGGCCAGCGTGATCATCGGGTGCACGGCGTTCAACGCTTCAAGCGCGCTCACATCCAGCTGCGCCACCCCCGGCCCATCGGCCAGCAGGTTCACGCGACCGGTAAAGGCGCGAGACATTGTCAGATGGGGATGCGCCGCCAGCACGGCCTGCGCCACCTGTGCCGCGGCGGTGTTTTCATCCACATCCCCTGACGCGAGCTGCGCCACGATGATGCTATCGATGCCCTCTGCCCGAAGCTCGGCCAGATGGGCGGGCTCTAGCCGTAACCCCTTGCGCAAACGGCCCGAGGGCAGTGCGATGGAATGGGCCAGCACCGCACCCTCGGCCTGCGCCGTGTCGATGGGGCCGAACTTCACGGTTTTCTCAGGGCTTGGATCATCTGCGACAGGATTGACACCGCGATCTCGGGCGGGCTGGCGGCCCCGATGTCCAGCCCGACGGGGCCGTTGATGCGCGCGATGTCGGCGGCGGTAAAGCCCGCCTCTTCCAGCCGTGCCACGCGGGAGGCATGGGTGCGTTTCGATCCGAGCGCCCCGACATAGAAGGCGTCGGACCGGAGTGCGATATGCAGCGCGGGATCGTCCAGTTTGGGGTCGTGGGTCAGCAGCACAACGGCGCTGCGGGTGTCGACGCCGACGGTGTCCATCGCCGCGTCCGGCCAGTCGTTGATGACCTGTGCATCTGGGAAACGCGCTTGCGATCCAAAGGCCTCGCGCGGATCGATGACCACGGCGTCAAAGCCCGCGACCTGCGCCATGGGCACCAAGGCCTGCGCGATGTGGACCGCCCCGACGATAACCAGCCGCAGCGGCGGGTTGTGGATCGCGACAAATGTATCGCCATCATCTTCAACGCCGGAACGGTCCATGCGAAAGCGGTCTGCATAGCCGCCCGTGACCAAGCGCCCCACCCCGCCCGACAGCGGCACCTGATAGGCCACGGGCTGGCGCGCGGCGCGGGCGCGGACGAGGTCGCCCAGAACGTCAAACGGCATCGCCTTTGCGCCCACAGGTTCGACCAACACGCGAATCTTTCCGCCGCAGGCCAGCCCCACAGCAAAGGCGTCGCCATCGCTGACGCCATATTCCAGCAAACGCGGCGTGCCGTCCTCGATCGCCTCGAGCGCTTCGACCACCACGGCCCCCTCGACACAACCGCCCGAGACAGAGCCCTGCATCTCGCCATCCGCGGCGATGGCCAGCTGCGCACCCACCCGTCGCGGGGCAGAGCCCCATGTCTCCACCACCGTGGCCAGCGCGGCCCCTCGACCCGCTTGTGCCCAAGCATAGGCGCGTTCCGGTGCGTTCTCGAAAATCTCCATGGCGGGTGGTCTCCTTACCTTGTCGCGGCGGCGACTGTTCTTATGTAGGGCGTCCCATGCCCCCGCTCAATCAGATAACGGGGAGATAACTTGCACGCCGCCCTGCACACTACTACATCTTGGGCAATGACATGCCAGACGGAGCGCCCCACACATGCCCATGCAAGCCCGCGAAATCGAAGACCTGCTGCGCGAGACCTTTCCAAACGCCAAGATCACCGTCGAAGGCAATGACGGCGTGCATATGGCCGCGATGATCATCGACGAAAGTTTCCGTGGCCAGAACCGTGTGCAACAGCAACGTGCCGTCTATGCCGCGCTCAAGGGCCGGATGGATGGATCGAACGGCGATTTGCACGCGCTGGCGCTGACAACCAAAGCGCCGGATTGATCCGGTGGACCCGATCCTGGTCCTGATCCTCAGCGTCTTGGTGCTGATCGTGGCGGTTCTGCGCGGCCTACAGGCGCTGAAACACACACGCGATACCGAACGCGGGTCAAAGCCGGGCAAGGGCTATCACGAAATTGACGCGACCTATCATTCGGGTGGCGGCGGCGGCGGACATCAGACCAACTACCGCATCCCCCGCGACCCTCAAGAATACGCGAAACGCTTTATACCAAAGGACAAATCGAAATGACCGACGCAAAGACGCAAATTCAGGAAACCATCACCGCCAACCACGTTGTGCTGTTCATGAAGGGCAACAAGACGATGCCGCAGTGCGGGTTCTCGTCCCGTGTGGCGGGCGTGTTGAACTATATGAATGTCGACTACACCGACGTGAACGTATTGGCCGACGAAGAGCTGCGTCAGGGGATCAAGGATTTCTCTGACTGGCCCACGATCCCGCAGCTTTACGTCAAGGGCGAATTCGTTGGCGGCTGTGACATCATCACCGAAATGATGCTGTCGGGCGAGCTGGACACGCTGCTGGAAGACAACGGCGTCGCCTTTGACAAAGAAGCCGCTGACAAGATCCGCGAAGCCAACGGCTAACGATCGGCTGATAAGAAACGGGTGCGCCTTGGATCAAGGGGCACCCGAACCGCGCCACGCACACCGGCGCACGCCCTGCATAGATCGTGTTACTGTGCCTGACACGCCGCGTAGAGCGTGACATCTTCATCCGCCGCCGCATCATGCCAGAATAGCGTCGCGGCGTCCCCCTTGGTCCACCAGACATAGCCAGAACCGTCCGAGGGCCATGCATAGCGCGCCCCTGATGCCGCGCGGGTCCGGACCAGCGCGACCATGCGGTTTTCCACATAAAGAACAGCCGTCGCCTCCCCCTGTTCGGGGGTGGTATAGGAAACCGGCACCTCGACCCCGCGCTCGCAGATATAGGTGGCGGTGACCGGCATGGCCTGCGCCAAAGCGCTGCCCCCTACCCCGAGCCACCACGCCGTCGCGGCCCCGAATGCGATGGCGTTCGGCAGGGTCACTGGGCCCCGTCTCGGGCCCTGTCTTGAGCTTTGTCTTCGATCTCGCTCGCCAAGGCTTCGGCGCGGGCGGCCATTTCGGCAAGGCTGTCGGTGACGCTTTGCGGGATGACAGGCACCTCGATCCGCTCGGGCTCCACCACGACATTGCGCAGGCTTGCAAGTTCTGCGTCACGCTCTGCCAGTTCGGCGCGGGCTTCCTTGATCTTATCCTCGACGCTGGCGGTTTTATCGGCAAGCAGCAGGCCCGCCATCAACAACATCCGCGCTTCGGGCATCCGGCCCACCTGATCCGACAACACCTGCGCTTCATCGTCGAGCATCTTGGCTGCGGCGTGCAGGTAGTCTTCCTCGCCCTCCTGGCAGGAAACTTCGAATTGGCGACCGCCGATAGAGATGGAAACTTCGGGCATCAGGCAGACTCCTCGGCAGTGGGAACAAGCGGGGTAAGAACAGAGAGGATCGCGTCCGCCTCTGCCACATCGGCGCGACGGGCGGCATGCAGCGCGTCAAGCTCTGCCTGCAACGCGGCATTGATCAGATCGGCGTCCCCCACCCCTTCGGCATTGGCTTCGCGCAGCGCAGCGCAGGCATCGGCCAGTTGCGCATTGGCGCGGCGCACCCGCTGGATTTCCAGATCAAGCTTTTCGGTCTGGGCCTGTGCCGCGGCCGCACTGTTGTTGCGCGCCTGTGCTGTGGCCAGTTCAGCCCGCAGATGGGCGGTTTCATCCTCCAGCCGCTTTTTCAGGGCAGTGACCTGTTCAGAAAGCTCTGCGTTGACAGCGCGTTCCTGCGCCAGTTCTTCCGAAAGATCGGGGACCTCAGCCTTGGCGACGGCCAGTTTGTCAGCTCCGCGCGATGCCCTTTCAAGCGCCGCCAGAATACGGCCTTGCAAGTGTTCTATGTCGCTCATCGCAGGGTTCCTCGTAAAACGTCGTATGTCAGTCGTAAAATGCAGTTTGCCAACCATCGAATCGCTGGTCAACGTGGTTTCGGTTGATCCTACCGAAACCAAAGGCGGAATACTGCCCCTTTAAGAACAATGCCTTGGCCCGGCGCAAAAGCTCTGCTGCGGGCGATGCCCTCTGGGCCTTGATCTTTGCGGGGTGGCTGGTATTGATCCGCGCAATCCCTTTCCCCCTTATAAGGAAGCTTGCACCGTGGATCTGAACGCCCTCGCCAAAGCCCATCCCGCCCATTGGTCCAAAGCGACCGCCATTCGCGCCCTGACGCTGGACGCTGTCGCCGCCGCCAATTCCGGCCACTCGGGCATGCCGATGGGCATGGCGGATGTCGCCACTGTCTTGTTTGAAAAGCACCTGAAGTTCGACGCGTCCAACCCGCTGTGGCCTGATCGCGACCGGTTTATCCTGTCGGCCGGCCACTGGTCCATGCTGATCTATTCGCTGCTGCACCTGACCGGCTACGAGCAATTCCCCCTCGAAGAGATCAAGAACTTCCGCCAGATGGGCGCACGCACCGCGGGCCACCCTGAAAACTTCCTGGCCGATGCGATTGAAACCACCACCGGCCCGCTGGGTCAGGGGATCGCGAATTCGGTCGGGTTTGCAATGGCCGAGGAAATCCAGCGCGCGCAATACGGCAAGAAGATCGTCGACCACTTCACCTATGTGATCGCAGGTGACGGCTGCCTGATGGAGGGCATCAGCCACGAAGCGATTGCCCTTGCCGGCCGCCACAAGCTGAGCAAGCTGATCGTGCTGTGGGACAACAACGACATCACCATCGACGGGCCCGTCTCGCTGTCCGACAAAGTGGATCAGGTTGCGCGTTTCAAAGCCGCAGACTGGCACGTCATCGAAATCGACGGCCACAACCCCGACGAGATCGACGCCGCCCTGACCGAGGCGCGCAAATCCGATCTGCCCACGATGATCGCCTGCAAAACGCATATCGCCCTAGGCCACGCCGCGCAGGATACCTCGAAAGGTCACGGCGCGCTGACAGACGCCGACCAGATGGCCGCCGCCAAAGCCGCCTATGGTTGGACAACCGGCCCATTCGAAGTCCCCGCCGATGTGAAAACCGCCTGGGAAGAGATCGGCAAACGCGGCGCAGACGACCGCCGCGCCTGGGAAGAGCGTTTCGACGCCATGTCGCGCACAAAGCGTGAAGAGTTCAACCGCGCACTGGCCGGTGACGCCCCCAAGAAGCTGAGCGCGACGATCAAGGCGTTCAAAAAGCAGACGTCGGAAAACGCGCCGAAACTGGCCACCCGCGCCAGCAGCGAAAAGACGCTTGAGGTATTGAACCCGCTTTATACAGAAACCGTGGGCGGCTCGGCTGACCTGACCGGTTCGAACAACACCAAGACCGCTGATTTGGGCGTGTTTGANGTGGACAACCGTGGTGGGCGTTATGTCTACTGGGGGATCCGNGAACACGGCATGGCCGCCGCGATGAACGGCATGGCGCTGCACGGCGGTATCCGCCCCTACGGCGGCACNTTCATGTGTTTCACCGACTACGCCCGCCCCGCCATGCGCCTNGCCGCGCTGATGCAGGTGCCAAGCGTGTTTGTNATGACNCANGACAGCATCGGTCTGGGCGAAGACGGCCCGACGCACCAACCCGTCGAGCATCTGGCGATCAGCCGCGCGACACCCAACACCTATGTGTTCCGCCCCGCTGACACGGTTGAAACCGCAGAGGCCTGGGAAATCGCGCTGAGCAGCAAAAAGACGCCGTCGGTGCTGTCGCTGACCCGTCAGGGCCTGCCCACCGTGCGNCTTGAGCACAAGAACAAGAACCTCACCGAACAGGGNGCCTATGTTCTNGCGGACGCCGAAGGCAAACGTCAGGTNATCCTGATCGCCACCGGCTCTGAAGTNGAGATCGCGCTGAAAGCCCGTGACCTGCTGCAAGCCGAAGGCATCGGCACCCGCGTCGTNTCCATGCCCTGCATGGAGCTGTTCGCCGCCCAAGACGAAGCCTACCGCCGCCGCGTCCTCCCCGCCGGCCCCGTCCGCGTCGGCGTCGAAGCCGCCGTACGCCAAGGCTGGGANCGCTGGCTCACCGGCGAGCGTGGCAAGTGGAACAAGGCCGATTTCGTCGGCATGGACCGNTTCGGTGCCTCCGCCCCCGCNGAAGAGCTGTTCGAAAAGTTCGACATCACCCCGCAGAACGTCGCCGACAAGGCCAAAGCGCTGCTGTGATCTGAACGGATACAGTCACAACGAAAAAGGGGGAGCATTTTGCTCCCCCTTTCTATTTTTGTACCACAATGTTGCGGGCCGTCTGACGCTGGCAAAAGCTGCGAGAGGCGTGGCGCATGCCCCTCGGTCTAACTTCAGCGTGGCCTCAAAAAATGGCGCGCGCGATCCGGATAAGTTGCAATGTTTCGAATGCGCTGTCCTGCAACGTCACCAGTTCACCATTCACAACAGCATAGTTATTGCCGGTCTCAAGCTGTGGCAATTTGTAGGTTTGGCGCAATTCGTTCTGCGTCAACGCCGCTGTAGGTGCTATGCGCACGCCGTCTGGTAGGTTTTCAACCCGCGCCAATTCATTGATCCGCAGCAGCGATGTGTAATCTTTTTGGGTGAGCAACACAGGCTGGCCATCGATCAAAGCATAGCGCTTGCCTGCCGGTGCGGGGCGAAGATCGTAAAGCGATGCAATCTGTTCGGAACTGAGCAACAGGGTATCGTCGTCAAGGACGACGTCTTGATTTGCATCTTCTTCGACAACCANGTCCCGATCCGGCACCCTTTCGTCACCAATGACAATGTCCCGATCCAAGAATTCCGTACGCTGATCAAGGTAGATGGCGTCAAGCTGCTTATCGTCGTATGCCACCCATTCCTCATAGGTCACGCCTTTTTTGGCAAGTCCAGGGGGCACGCANGGTGGGTCCATCTTTGCAAGACCAGGTGGGCAGTTGCGATAGGTCAGCCGTTTATCTTCGGGGACATCAGCAAAGGCGATTTGAGAGCCCAAGAGCGCGAGTGGCACGGCACCAAGTAGCACGCTCATGTCACGACCTTCAGGTGCGCGCACTTCGAGAACCTCGTTTGAAATACGCGAACGATCCTCCTTCGACCGTTTGACTTTCACTTTTACCTTTTCGTGCTTTTCAAGCTTCTTCTCTANCTTCTTGGCCTGTTTCTCGTGTTTCTTCTTGTGTTTCTTCTCTTTCTTCCCGTGCTTGTCCTTCTTATGCTTTTCCTTCTTCGCCTTCTTGGGGCCTTTTTCCTTGTCGTTTTTGATCTTCACGATCTGGGAGTCCTGCCCCATAGGCACGGTCAGGGAAGACATTGTCGCACTGGGCAACGCGACCCCTGCGTTTAGAACGGGCGCTACGGCGCAAGCCANAATGGTNGCNCATGCNAGGGGGGTGAATTTCACGAAAAGACCTCCATATCANAGTGGCGGATCAAGCATCCAGCACCGAGTTTCAAAAATGGACATGTCGGGGTGAACGTTATGGNGTCCCATGCCTTACCGCTCAACCGACAAGGCGCGGCAAATGTTCCACCGCATGACAGCCTCAAGGGCTTTTCCTTCCGCAGCCCGCATTCGAACCTAGGGATTGTCTTCATAGGCAGGGTTCATAGGTGCGCCAACGATTAACCCCGNCCAGCCATNAAAAAAGGGGCGCAACCTGCGCCCCTTCCTCTCCCNNATATNCGCCCCGTTTACGCGTGTGCGCCGGCATCCTTGCGGTTGAAGACCGCGCGCCACAGCGGGGTGATGATCTTTTCACCGACGGGGATCAGCACCAGCCCAAGGGCCAGACCAAACACACCGTCCATCGCGGCTTTGGCGANCCATTCGGCGGCACCTTCATACGCGACNGGCACCATATGGCCGAAAGCGACGGCATAGTCGTGGATCAGGTGGCCAAGCGCGCCGAAGCCAAGCTCTTCCATNCCGTGCACGATGATCGATCCGCCGACCCAGAGCATGGCCGCCGTCCCGATAATGGTCAGCGCCTTGAGGAACCACGGCATGCCGCGCACGATCCCGCGGCCCAGACCACGGGTCAGGCCGAGATTGCCGTTCTTGGCCATATAAAGCCCCACATCATCCATCTTTACGATCAGCGCGACAGAGCCATAAACTGCGAGCGTGATGATTACGGCGGCGGCGGCCAAAGCGCCTGCNTCCATCCAGAAATTNGNCACCTCGAGGTTTGACAGCACGATGGTCATGATCTCGGCCGAGAGGATAAAGTCGGTCTTGATCGCACCTTTGGCTTTTTGCTCTTCCAGCTTGGCGGGATCCTTGATCACCTTTTCATCGGCACCGGGGGGATGATCCTCGTGGCCTTTTCCCCCTACCCCAAGCGCGTGTGCGATCTTCTCAGCGCCTTCAAAACANANNTAGGCCCCACCCAACATCAACAAGGGCGCGATCANCCATGGCGCGAAATTCGACAGNAGCAAACCGGCGGGCAACAAGAAGACCAGCTTGTTCTTCANCGANCCNTTGGTGATGCGCCAGATGATCGGCAGTTCGCGGTTGGCCTCGAANCCGCTGACGTATTTCGGGGTCACGGCGGCGTCGTCGATGACAGCNCCCGCGGCCTTGGCNCTGGCCTTGGCNGCCTGGCCGAACACATCATCCACGCTGGCCGCGGCCACTTTTGCAATCGCTGCTACATCATCCAACAGGGCTAATAGGCCGCTCATTCAGTCTCTCCATATTTGTTGGNGTAAGGGTAGCGCAGCGCAGGCAGAAGGCAAAGNCGATCTGAGGGTTATCGCTAACACGAATATTTATCGCTAACATACGGAAATTAGGGNGTTTTAGCCCTTTCCCCTGTTCACGACCACCAGATATAGAACCGGCAAAGTTCCAGATCTTTGCCAAAGGACGCCCCCATGACCATCAAAGTCGGTATCAACGGATTTGGCCGCATCGGCCGCTGCACCCTGTCTCATATCGCGGCGTCGGGCCGGGANGACATCGANGTGGTGCGCATCAACGCGACCGGCCCGCTGGAGACTGCGGCACATCTGATCAAATACGATTCCGTCCACGGGCGTTTTCCCAATGAAGTCAAGGTCGGCAACGGCACGCTGGATCTGGGGCGCGGAGAGATGGAGGTCATGTCGACCTACCAGATGAACGAGCTGAACTGGGAAGGGTGCGACGTCGTNCTGGAATGCACGGGCAAGTTCAACGACGGGCTGCTGGCAAANGTGCATCTGGATCAGGGCGCGAAACGCGTGTTGCTGTCGGCACCGGGCAAGAACGTCGACCGTACTGTGGTCTACGGCGTGAACGACGGCGAATTGCAGGCCTCGGACACGATGGTATCGAACGGGTCGTGCACCACCAACTGTCTGGCCCCGATGGCCAAGGCNCTGCATGATGCGTTCGGCATCGAAAGCGGCATCATGACCACCGTGCACAGCTATACCGGCGACCAGCCGACGCTNGACCGCCGCCACGAAGACCTTTACCGCGCGCGNGCCGCTGCGATGGCGATCATCCCGACCTCTACCGGTGCGGCGAAAGCCTTGGGCGAAGTGCTGCCCGCGCTCAAAGGCAAGCTGGATGGCACCGCCATGCGCGTTCCAACNCCAAACGTCAGCGCGGTTGACCTGACCTTTATGGCAGGCCGTGATGTCACGGTNGAAGAGGTCAACGAGGCCATGCGCGCNGCTGCAAACGGCCCGATGTCGCGGGTCTTTGCCTATGANGCGGAACAGAAAGTNTCGGTNGATTTCAACCACACCGAACATTCGTCGATCTTCGCGCCCGANCAGACCAAGGTCGTNGGCAACCGTCTGGTGCGTGTCCTGGCGTGGTATGACAACGANTGGGCCTTCTCTGTCCGTATGGCCGATGTCGCCGTTGCCATGGGNAAACTGGGCTAAGACTTGCGACGCGCGGGTTGCCCTGTCATATCTGGGCCACCCGCAGGCAAGGACCACCGCCCCCATGGACACCCCCATCGCTGTCTCTCTCGCTGCTGTATTGCTGACCGCACTGGGGATTGATGCGNTGATCTATGGCAGCGAACATCTGATTTTCCTGACCAAGAAATTTGTCGACCTGATCGAATGGGTGGCGTTCTGGCGCTGATCCGACAGTCGGCCCCTTCCCTCCGATCGCTTCCGGCGCAATATTGCCCTGCACAGGTTGACTCTTTGTCATAAATGTCGATGTTAGCGCTATCACATTCAGGAGGACGCCCCATGGCTACCAAATTGGCAATCAATGGCTTTGGCCGTATCGGTCGTAANGTNTTGCGCGCGCTGATGGAGCGTGGCGACGATGATTTGCAGGTGGTGGCGATCAACGATCTCGCCCCGCTGGAAACCAACGCACATCTGTTCGAATTCGACTCGGTCCACGGGCGCTTTGGCCGTCCGGTCACCCTGGGCGACAACACGATGGATGTGGGCCAAGGCCCGATCCGCGTGACAGCAGAACGCGACCCCGCTGCCCTGCCCTGGGGCGATGTGGACATCGTGCTGGAATGCACCGGCATCTTCACCACGCGCGAGGCGGCGGCCAAACATCTGGCGAATGGATCGAAACGGGTCGTCATCTCTGCCCCCGGTAAAGACGCCATGAAAACAATCGTCTACGGTGTGAACCACGATCTGATCACCGCCGAAGACACGGTGCTGAGCAACGCCTCCTGCACCACCAACTGCATGGCACCGCTGGCCAAGACCCTGCATGACACCTTCGGTATCAAGCACGGCCATATGACCACAATCCACAGCTATACCGGCGACCAGCCGGTGCATGACACCGCGCACAGCGACCTGTACCGTGCCCGCGCCGCGGCGCTGTCGATGATCCCCACCACCACCGGTGCGGCCAAGACACTGGGTAAAGTGCTGCCCGAGCTTGACGGGCTGATCGGCGGCACCGCGATCCGCGTGCCCACACCGAATGTATCCTGTGTCGATCTGGTGGTCGAACTGTCGAAAGAAGCCACGGTGGAGGAGGTCAACGCCACCCTGCGCACCGCCGCCGAAGGCCCGCTGAAAGGCATCCTTGGTCTGGTTGACCGTCCTCTGGTGTCGATCGACCTGAACCACGATTCACATTCCTGTGTCGTGGCCCTTGATCAGACCTCTGTCCAAAGCGGGACACAGCTGCGGGTTCTGGGCTGGTATGACAACGAGTGGGGGTTCTCGAACCGTATGCTCGACACCTCGCGCGAGGTTGCGAAAACCCTCTGATCGTTATTGCGAGAAACGCTTTAACAGCTCGGCATTGACGGCGGGCGTCACAAACTTGCTGACGTCCCCGCCAAGCCGGGCGATTTCCTTGACCAACCGGCTGGCAATCGCCTGATGTTCGGCCTCTGCCATCAAGAAGACCGTCTCGACGCTGTCATCTAGTTTACGGTTCATCCCCACCATCTGATACTCGTACTCGAAATCCGCCACGGCCCGCAGCCCGCGGATGATCATCTGTGCCCCCACATCATGGGCGCAATCGATCAGCAGGTTCTCGAAGGGATGCACCACGATCTCTGTCCCGGTCTCCTGGTTCAGCTTGCCGCATTCCTCTTCGATCTGGGCGACACGTTCTTCCAGCTCGAACAATGGCCCCTTGTCGCGGTTGATCGCGACCCCGATCACCAGTTTATCAACAAGCGTCGCCGCCCGCCGGATGATGTCGATGTGACCCAAAGTGATAGGGTCGAAGGTGCCGGGGTAAAGGCCTACGCGCATGGGAGAGTCCAGTCATTTCAAGTCGTTATTCGAAGTGCAAGCAAGCATTTACACCGCGAAGATGCAACGCCAATTTCGGCGGGCTAGTGGCCCCTGATCATCCCCTCCAGGGCGTCTTTCTCCATCGAAAGTTCCATCAGGCGGGCCTTGACCACATCCCCCAAAGAGATGAGGCCGATCAGAACCCCATCCTGCAAAACAGGCATGTGGCGAAAGCGGCCCTGGGTCATCTTGGCAAGGATATCATCAGCGGTTTCATCTTTGGCGCAGGTGATCAGATCGCGCGTCATCAGCGCCTCTACGGTGTCGTCCAGACAGCCGCCGCCCTCGCGGCCTAGGGTGCGCACGATGTCACGCTCCGACAGGATACCATCGGGCGTTTTGCCGTCCGCTGACACGACCAGGGTCCCGATCCGCTTTTCCGACAACATCGCCGCCGCCTGCGAGATACGCGTGCCCGGTTTTACCGTCGTAACACTGTCATCCGCTTTGGTTTTCAGGATTTGGGAAACTAGCATGGTCGGCCCCTTCGCAAGAATATTACCTATAGGTCAGGTTCCCTTTAATACTGTTGCGTGTCAAGCAATTGCCTCCAGTTTCGCCACTTCGGCGCGGACGCCCTGCGCCAGAGCTTCCGCAAAGCGGCTCAGACGCAGATTGCGCCGGTCGTCTTCGTGGCGAATCAAATAAAAGGCGCGGCTCAGATGCACGTCACCGGTCAGGATGCGCGTCACCCCCGGCGTCGCAGGAAGCGAGAAATCATGCACAATCCCGACGCCGCCCCCTTGCCGGATCATATTCACCTGAACGGACACGGAATTAGAGGCCAGAGGCACCCGCGTCATGCCAAGCTCCGCCAGATAATCAAGCTCGCGATCAAAGATCATGTCGGGGATATACCCCACCAACCGGTGCCCCTGCAGGTCTGCAACGGTCCGGATCGCGGGGCGCGCGGCAAGATAGCTGTCAGCGGCGGCAAGATGCAGCTGGTAGTCGGCGATTTTCTGCACAACCAGCCGCCCCGCCGTGGGCGCGCTGACCCCGATCGCCATATCCGCCTCGCGCCGCGACAGGTTGAACACCCGCGGCAGGGCGACAATCTGGATATCGAGCCCCGGATTATCCGCCACCAAACGGGCGCAGACCTGTGGCAGCAGATAATTGGCGCAGCCGTCCGGTGCCCCGATCCTGATCTGCCCTGCCAGTTGGTCCGACGGCACGACCACATCCGCCGTGGCCTGCCGCATCGCCTGCTCTGCGGCTTCGGCGCGCGACAGCAACTGCACGCCCGCCTCGGTCAGCGCGTAGCCCGAGGGCGATTTCACGAATAATACCGCTTGCATGGTCTTTTCCAGCCGCGCCATGCGCCGCCCCAAGGTCGCGGGGTCCAACCGCAACAGCTTCCCCGCGCCCGATAGGCTCTGCTCGCGCGCGACGGCCAGAAACAGCCGCAGGTCGTCCCAGTTTCCCATCATCGGCCACGGCTCCTTTCACGCTTCGATTTCTGCACAGACTTCATTTTGCCCGTAAACTCCGGGGACGTCCGAAGGACGGGGGCAGCGCCCCACCCTACCCTTTCAGCCCGCGCGAGGCTTTGCAATAATGCAAAACGATTTTGACGCCATGCCTCTTTTGCTTTGTTTTTTGCAAGCCTAACCTGCCGCCAAACGCACAGAAGGAGCATTCCATGCAAGAGTTGACCCATTACCTGAACGGTGCCCACGTCAAAGGCACGTCAGGCCGCTTTGCCGACGTGTACAACCCCGCAACCGGCGAAGTGCAGGCGAAAGTCCCGCTGGCTGGCGAGGCAGAGCTGGATCAAGCCGTGAAATACGCCATGGCCGCGCAACCCGCATGGGCCGCGGTGAACCCCCAACGTCGGGCGCGGGTGATGATGAAGTTCGTGGACCTGCTGAACCGCGATATGGACAAGCTCGCCGAAGCGCTGAGCCGCGAACACGGCAAGACCCTGCCCGACGCCGCCGGTGACGTGCAGCGCGGTCTGGAAGTGGTGGAATACTGCATCGGCGCGCCCGAGTTGCTGAAAGGCGATTTCACCGACAGCGCGGGCCCCGGCATCGACATGTATTCCATGCGTCAGCCTCTGGGCGTCTCCGCAGGCATCACGCCGTTCAACTTCCCCGCCATGATCCCGATGTGGATGTTCGCCCCCGCCATCGTCTGCGGCAACGCCTTCATCCTCAAACCGTCCGAGCGTGATCCATCCGTACCCCTGATGCTGGCCGAACTGCTGGAAGAAGCGGGCCTGCCCAAAGGTATCATTCAGGTCGTCAATGGCGACAAGGAAGCGGTTGACGCGATCCTGCATCACCCTGTCATTCAATCGGTGGGCTTTGTCGGCTCAACCCCCATCGCCGAATATATCTACGGCACGGGCTGCGCGAATGGCAAACGCGTCCAATGCTTTGGCGGTGCCAAGAACCACATGATCATCATGCCGGACGCCGATCTGGACCAGGCCGCGGACGCGCTGATCGGCGCGGGCTATGGCGCGGCGGGCGAACGCTGCATGGCGATCTCGGTCGCTGTGCCTGTGGGCGAGGAAACCGCCGACCGTCTGATCGAAAAGCTGGTGCCGCGCATCGAGAAGCTGAAAGTCGGGCCGTATACTTCGGGCAATGACGTCGATTACGGCCCCGTGGTCACCGCAGCCGCGAAGGCAAACATCGAACGGCTGGTACAAACTGGCGTCGATCAGGGGGCCACGCTGGTTGTCGATGGGCGCGACTTTAAGCTGCAAGGCTACGAGGAAGGCTTCTTTGTCGGCCCGCACCTCTTTGACAACGTCACCCCCGATATGGACATCTACAAGCACGAGATCTTCGGGCCGGTTCTGTCCACCGTCCGCGCCAAAACCTATGAAGAGGCGCTTGGTCTTGCGATGGATCACGAAATGGGCAACGGCACCGCGATCTTTACCCGTGACGGCGACGCCGCGCGTGACTTTGCGGCGCGCGTCAACGTCGGCATGATCGGGATCAACGTGCCGATTCCCGTGCCGCTCGCCTATCACACCTTTGGCGGCTGGAAGAAATCGGTCTTTGGCGACCTGAACCAGCACGGGCCGGATGCGTTCAAATTCTACACACGCACCAAAACCGTGACCTCGCGCTGGCCCTCGGGCATCAAAGAAGGCGGCGAGTTCAACTTCAAGCCGATGGAATAAGCCCCATCCTTGCCCTTCGGCGGTTCCCCCGCCGGAGGGTGCTTGCGCGACGCCCACGTGCATGCTTACAATTAAACACACGTTCAATTCGATCGGTCTTGGGAGGGATCACCGTTTATGGATTTCGCACTTTCAGAAGAGCAAACCGCGATTTTCGACATGGCCTATGGCTTTGGCCAGGAACATATCGCCCCTTTCGCCCAGAAGTGGGAGAAAGACGAAACAATCCCCAAAGACCTTTGGCCCAAGATTGCAGAGCTGGGCTTTGGCGGGCTTTACGTGTCCGAGGATGCAGGCGGATCCGGCCTGACGCGGCTTGATGCGACGCTGGTGTTCGAAGCGCTCAGCATGGCTTGCCCGTCGGTCGCGGCCTTTCTGTCGATCCATAACATGTGCGCCAAGATGCTGGACAGCTTTGCCAGTGACGACCTCAAGTCGCGGATCATGCCCGACATCCTGAGCATGAACACGGTGCTCAGCTATTGCCTGACGGAGCCCGGATCGGGCTCTGACGCGGCGGCGCTCAAGACGAAATGTACCCGCACGAACGAAGGCTATACCCTGAACGGCACCAAGGCGTTCATCTCGGGCGGCGGCTATTCCGACGCCTATGTCGCGATGGTGCGCACCTCGGACGATGGCGCCGCGGGCGTGTCCACCGTCTATGTCGAAGACGGGACCGCGGGGCTTTCCTTTGGCGGGCTAGAGGATAAAATGGGCTGGCGCAGCCAACCCACGTCCCAAGTGCAGTTTGACGATTGCAACATTCCTGCCGGAAATCTGGTGGGTGAAGAGGGAAAAGGTTTCAAATATGCGATGATGGGGCTGGATGGCGGCCGCTTGAACATCGCCGCCTGTTCCTTGGGTGCTGCACAGACCGCGCTGAACGCCACGCTCAACTATATGGGCGAACGTAAAGCATTCGGCAAACCCATCGACCAGTTTCAGGGTCTGCAATTCCGCCTAGCCGAGATGGAGATCGAACTGCAAGCCGCCCGCGTCTTCCTGCGCCAAGCCGCATGGAAGCTGGACACGGGCGCGCCGGATGCCACCAAGTTCTGCGCCATGGCCAAGAAGTTCGTGACAGAGGCAGGCAGCAAGGCCGTCGATCAATGTCTGCAACTGCACGGCGGCTATGGCTATCTGGCGGATTACGGCATCGAAAAGCTGGTGCGTGACCTGCGCGTCCACCAGATCCTTGAAGGCACCAATGAAATCATGCGCGTCATCGTGGCGCGGGATATGCTGAAGAACCGATGACCGATATCTCCATCCGCATTTCAGGGCGCGCGGGTCGGATCACCCTCACCCGCCCCCAAGCGCTGAACGCCATGACCTATGACATGTGTCTGGCCATCGAAGACGCCTTTGACGCTTGGCAGCATGACCCGAAGGTCGATCTGATCATCCTTGACGCCGAAGGGGATCGCGCCTTTTGCTCGGGCGGTGACATCGCCGAACTTTACGCCACAGGCACCAAGGGAAATTACGCCTACGGGCGCAAGTTCTGGGCGGATGAATACCGGCTGAACGCCAAGATCTTCGCCTATACCAAGCCCGTCGTCTCCTTCTTGCAGGGGTTCACCATGGGCGGCGGTGTTGGCATCGGCTGTCACGGCTCGCACCGCGTGGTGGGGGAAAGCAGCCAGATCGCGATGCCGGAATGTGGCATCGGTCTGGTGCCCGATGTGGGCGGCAGCCTGATGCTGGCGCTGGCCCCCGGTCGGGTGGGCGAATATCTGGGCACAACCGCGTCACGCATGAAGGGTGAAGATGCGATTTATGCCGGCTTCGCAGACACTTACATCGCAGAGCTAAACTGGCCCGACGTAATCGCCGCGCTTGAGAATTCAGGCGATGTGGCCATTCTGGAAACCGCAAGCACCACGCCGCCCGCCTCAGCGCTCGAGGCGCAGGCGGCCGAGATTGACAGCTTCTTTGGCGGCGAAACGCTGGCGGATATCCTCAACGCCCTGCGCGCCTCCGATAGCGAATTTGCCGCAGACACGCTTAAGAAGATGCAGCGCAGCAGCCCGTTGGCGATGGCCTGTACGGTTGAGATCATCCACCGTCTGCGCGGCCCCTCGCTGAGCATCGAGAAGGCGTTGGATATGGAATACCGCTTTACCTTCCGCGCGATGGAGCATGGCGACTTCCTTGAAGGGATCCGCGCGGCGATCATCGACAAGGACCGCAGTCCCAACTGGCAATATGCCGATATGAACGTCCCCCTTGCCGCGACAGCCAAGATGCTGCGTCCGCTGGCCGGGGACGCCCTGACACTGGAGAGAACCACATGAGCATGAAGATCGGATTTATCGGGTTGGGCAACATGGGCGCGCCTATGGCGACCAACCTCGCCAAGTCGGGTCACGACGTGGCGGGCTTTGACGTCGCGGGCACCACGGCAGAGGGCGTGCGCGTTGCAGACAGCCTTGAAGCCGCCGTAGCGGGCATGGACGCGGTGATCACAATGCTGCCCAACGGGTCGATCCTGCGGCAAGTGGCGGCACAGGCGATCCCCCATATGGCGCAGGGCACGCTGTTCATCGACTGTTCCACCGTGGATGTGGAAAGCGCGAAGAACACCGCGCAAGCCGCTGAAGAGGCAGGTATAATGCCCGTTGACGCCCCCGTGTCTGGCGGCATCGGCGGGGCATCTGGCGGCACGCTAACCTTTATGGCCGGCGGGTCGACGCAAGCCTTTGCAAAGGCCAAACCCCTGTTCGACATCATGGGGCAAAAGGCCGTGCATTGCGGCGATGCCGGTGCGGGGCAAGCGGCAAAGATTTGCAACAACATGATCCTCGGTGTCACCATGATCGCCACCTGCGAGGCCTTTGCGCTGGCCGATAAACTGGGGCTGGACCGGCAGAAGATGTTCGACGTGGTCAGCACCTCGTCGGGCTACAGCTGGTCGATGAACGCCTATTGCCCTGCCCCCGGTGTTGGCCCTACCTCGCCCGCAGACAATGGCTATACGCCGGGCTTCGCGGCGGAGCTGATGCTCAAGGATCTTGGGCTGTCACAGCAGGCAGCAGAGATGGCAGATGCAGACACCCCGATGGGAGAGCTGGCCCGCGCGCTCTATGCCCAATTCGTCGAGAACGAAGACGGAAACGGCAAGGATTTCTCTGCTATGCTGCCCCGTTTCGAAACCCGCGGCCGCAACGGCTGACAGGAAAAGCAAGCGGGTTTCCGCCGTCTCGTCCCAGCGACAGAAACCCGCGCGCCGTTCGTTTGTTACTGTATCGACACTGTAACGGAGAACGAGCATGAAAACCCTTACCCTCGCCGCAAGCGCCTTCGCCGTGCTGGCCTTCAGCCCGGCCGTACAGGCGGCCTCTGCCTCCTATGGCGCGTCGGGGCATTACGACGTCGCGGCACCACAGGTGACCTTGGCCAAGCATGATAAGCACGATGACAAAAAGCATCAAAAGCAGCACAAGAAAGCTGTTAAAGAATACAAAAAGGCGATCAAGAAACACGAGAAGCAGCACAGCGACAACGGGCGTCATCTTGCCAAAGGGCATGACAAGCACCGCCACGCCAAAGGCGACAAGCTGACCCGCTACGTCGTGATCGAACAGCCCCACCGGCATGGGCTGACCCGCTACAACCGCTACGTTCAGGACGACGGCTATGTCTATGCCGTGGACCCGCAAACCAATGACGTACTGGCGCTGATCGGTCTGGCATCGCGCCTTCTAAACTAAACTGCGCCGCGAAACCCTAAGATTTCATGAAAAATGCCCCGCCCGAATAGGACGGGGCATTTTTATGTCTACCGCCTTGTTGGAAATGCTATTCGGCAGCAACCTTACGCGCGGCGAGCATCGGCTTGAGATAATGGCCGGTATAGCTCCCCTCGACCTCGGCAACCTGTTCAGGCGTGCCGGTCGCGACCACCTGCCCGCCGCCATCGCCGCCTTCTGGTCCAATGTCGATGATATGGTCCGCGGTCTTGATGACATCGAGGTTGTGTTCAATGACGACCACAGTATTGCCCTGATCCACCAGTTCGTGCAGCACCTCTAGCAGTTTGCGCACGTCTTCAAAGTGCAAACCCGTGGTCGGTTCATCCAGGATATACAGCGTCCGCCCCGTAGAGCGTTTGCTGAGCTCTTTCGACAGTTTGACGCGCTGCGCCTCCCCGCCAGAAAGCGTTGTCGCCTGCTGACCCACCTTGATGTAGCCCAGGCCCACACGCATCAGCGCATCCATTTTTTCGCGGATGCTGGGGACCGCCTGAAAGAAGCTCTGCGCGTCCTCGACAGTCATATCCAGCACGTCAGCGATGGATTTGCCCTTGAACTTCACCTCAAGCGTTTCGCGGTTATAGCGCTGGCCTTTGCAGGTTTCACATTCGACATAGACATCCGGCAGGAAGTGCATCTCGATCTTGATCATACCGTCGCCCTGACAGGCCTCGCAGCGTCCGCCCTTGACGTTAAAGCTGAAACGTCCGGGCTTGTACCCGCGCGCCTTGGCTTCGGGCAGACCGGCGAACCAGTCGCGGATCGGGGTGAAGGCACCGGTATAGGTCGCCGGGTTCGACCGCGGCGTGCGCCCGATGGCGCGCTGGTCAATGTCGATCACCTTGTCCAGATGCTCCAACCCCTTGATGGTCTCGCACGGCGCAGGCGTCTGGCGCGCCCCGTTCAGGTTCATCGACGCGGTCTTGAACAAGGTCTCGATCGTCAGGGTCGATTTGCCACCGCCTGACACACCCGTCACGCAGACGAATTTGCCCAAAGGATAGTCGACCGTGACATTCTGGAGGTTGTTCCCCGTCGCCTTGACCACGCGGATTTTCTTTTTGTTGCCCTTGCGCCGTTTGGCGGGCACCGCGATCTCGCGTTTGCCGGTAAGGTATTGGCCTGTCAGCGAATTCGGATCATTGGCGACCTCTTGCGATGTCCCGTGGCTGACCACCTGCCCGCCGTGCACACCGGCCCCCGGCCCGATATCAAACACATAATCCGCCTCGCGGATCGCTTCTTCGTCGTGTTCAACGACGATCACCGTATTGCCCTGATCCCGCAGGTTTTTCAGCGTCTGGAGCAAGCGGTCATTGTCGCGCTGGTGCAACCCGATCGAGGGTTCGTCAAGCACGTAAAGCACCCCTGTCAGCCCCGACCCGATCTGCGACGCAAGCCGAATACGTTGGCTTTCCCCCCCGCTGAGCGTCCCGCTAGAGCGTGCCAGCGTCAGATATTCCAACCCGACATTGTTGAGGAATCCCAGACGTTCGCGAATTTCCTTGAGGATCGCGCGCGCAATTTCGTTCTTCTGAACGGTCAGATAATCGGGCACTTTGGTGCACCAGTCAAAAGCTTCGCGGATCGACATTTCAACGACTTGTCCGGCATGCAGCAGCGTATCGCTATCGCCATCCGACGGGCCGATCTTGACAGCAAGCGCTTCGGGCCGCAGGCGGTAGCCGTTGCAAGTGCCACAGGGGCGGTTGTTCTGGTAACGTTCGAATTCTTCGCGGATCCAGTTGCTATCCGTCTCGCGGTAGCGGCGCTCCATATTGGGGATCACCCCTTCGAACACGCGGCTGACCTCGTACACACGGCCGCCTTCGTCATAGCGGAACTTGATCTCTTCCTTGCCGGAGCCATACAGGAACACCTGCTGCACCTTCTCGGGCAGGTCTTTCCATCGCGTATTTTCACTAAATTGATAGTGTTTTGCGATGGCTTCAATCGTTTGCTTGAAATACGGGGACTTACCCTTGCGCCACGGGGCCAGCGCACCGTCATAGACCTTGAGGTTCTGGTCCGGCACCACAAGGCGTTCATCAAAAAACAACTCTTTGCCCAGACCATCACAGGACGGACAGGCACCGAAAGGAGCGTTGAATGAAAACAGACGCGGCTCGATCTCGGGGATCGTGAAGCCGCTGACAGGACAGGCGAATTTTTCGCTGAAGGTATGGCGCTCGGGCTCGCCCTCGGTCGGGGCGATTTCCAGCACGGCGATCCCATCGGCCAGATCAAGCGCTGTGCGCAGGGAATCCGCCAAGCGTGTCTCTAGCCCCTCGCGGACCACGATACGGTCGACAACCACGTCGATGTCATGGCGGAACTTCTTGTCCAGCGTGGGCGGCTCGTCCAGTTCGTAAAATTCGCCGTTCACTTTTACCCGCTGAAAGCCCTGCTTGCGCAGCTCAAGAAACTCTTTGCGGTACTCGCCCTTCCGGTCACGAATGATCGGGGCCAACAGGTAAGCGCGCGTGCCTTCGGGCATGGTCATCACGCGATCAACCATATCCTGCACCTGCTGCGCCTCGATCGGCTTGCCAGTGGCGGGGGAATAGGGCGTGCCGACGCGCGCAAAAAGCAGGCGCATATAGTCATAAATCTCGGTGACCGTCCCCACGGTAGAGCGGGGGTTTTTCGACGTGGTCTTCTGTTCAATCGAAATCGCTGGCGACAGGCCGCTGATGTGATCCACATCGGGTTTCTGCATCATATCAAGGAATTGCCGCGCATAGGCGCTGAGCGATTCCACATAGCGTCGCTGCCCTTCGGCATAGATCGTGTCGAACGCGAGGCTCGATTTACCCGACCCGGAAAGCCCGGTAATCACAACCAGCTTATCGCGCGGAATGTCCACGTCGATGTTCTTTAGATTGTGTTCGCGCGCGCCGCGCACTTCGATGTTCTTTAGCTCAGCCATATCGGACCCCCGTTAACGCTTAGTACATAGGTGCGTGCTACGGATTCTCCAACGAAAAAATAAGAACACAAGGGGAACGCCATTATCGCGACGCATTTTGGGCTGCCATTACGACGGCAAACGCCCGGCAACATTGAATATGTCACCGGGCGTTGCAAAGATCAGGACCCCGCTATGCGCGGGCAAAGGCTACATATGGATAACGCGTCCGTAAGCATCCAGCACGGATTCATGCATCATTTCTGACAAGGTCGGGTGCGGGAAGACGGTGTTCATCAGGTCTTCTTCGGTGGTCTCAAGCTGACGCCCCACGACATAGCCCTGGATCAGCTCGGTCACCTCGGCACCCACCATATGCGCGCCAAGCAATTCGCCTGTTTTAGCGTCAAAGACGGTTTTGATCATCCCCTCGGGCTCGCCAAGGGCAATCGCCTTGCCATTCCCGATGAAGGGGAAGCGACCCACCTTAACGTCAAAGCCAAGCTCTTTCGCCTTGGCTTCGGTATACCCGACGGACGCGACCTGCGGGTGACAATAGGTGCAGCCGGCGATGGATTCCGGTTTGACCGGGTGCGCGTGTTGACCCGCGATCAGTTCGGCGACCATCACCCCTTCGTGCGAGGCTTTATGCGCCAACCAAGGGGCACCGGCGATGTCACCGATGGCATACAGCCCCTCGACGCCGGTCCGGCAATATTCATCGGTCACGACATGGGTCCGATCAATTTTCACGCCTAGATCCTCCAGCCCAAGATCCTCGACATTGCCAACGATACCCACGGCGGAGATCACCGTGTCAAACTCATGCTTGGTCACCTTGCCGCCCGTTTCGATATGCGCAGTCACCTTGTCATCAGCGCGGTCCAGTTGTTTGACAACGGCCTTCTGCATGATCTTCATGCCCTGTTTTTCGAACTGCTTTTTCGCGAATTTGCTGATCTCTTCATCCTCGACGGGAAGGATTCGATCCATCACCTCGACAACAGTCGTGTCTGCGCCCAAGGTATTGTAAAAGCTTGCGAATTCGATACCGATCGCGCCAGACCCGATCACCAGCAGCTTTTTCGGCATATGGGGCGGCTGCAAGGCATCCTTGTACATCCACACGCGTTTTCCGTCTGCTTCCAGCCCAGGCAGGTTGCGTGCCCGCGCACCGGTCGCCAGTACGATATTCTTGGCGGTCAGCGTCTCTTCCCCGTCTTTCGACTTAACCGACACTTTACCTTTGCCCGCTAATGTCGCCGCGCCCATGAAGACCGAGACTTTGTTCTTTTTCATCAAATGCCCGATACCGCCGGACAGCTGCCCCGCAACTTTGCGCGACCGTTTGACAACTGCCTCCAGATCATAGCCGATATTGTCTGCCTTCAGGCCAAACTCGCTTGCGCGCTGCATCAGGTGGAATACTTCCGACGACCGCAAAAGCGCTTTCGTCGGGATACAGCCCCAGTTAAGACAAATGCCGCCTAGATGCTCACGCTCTACAATGGCGACCGAAAGCCCCAGTTGCGCGCCCCGGATGGCCGCAACATAGCCCCCCGGCCCCGCACCAATCACGATCAGATCAAAGGATTTCGCAGCCATTATGCAACCTCGCAGCACGTATTGAAATTTAGTTTAGTGGTAAACTATCTCGCGAGCGTCAGCAACTCGGAGAATTCCGATCTAGGATCAAACTGCCTGACCCGCACTTACGTGAGTGTCCGCAGCGTATAGGCATACCCCCCGTCGTCAAGATATTCGGTTTCAGCGGCGGTGCTTCGCCGACCCAAGGCGTTGTTGCGATACGGAAATCTGCCGAATTGCCGGATCACCTTTCGATGCGCGCGCGCATGCCGCAGCGTCTCCTCGGCCTCGGGCATACGGTCACAGACCAGCCGAACGCAGTGATCCTGATCGGTCAGACTTTCTGAATGCATGAACGGAAGGTAAAAAAATTGCCGTTCAGGCGGCGCAATGAGCCTATCCCATTCGTTGCGCACAGCGGTTTGAGCCGCCCGCAAGGCCCGCAGATCGGTCGAAAACGCCTTCCCCTGCCCGCGAAACATATTGCGCGGAAACTGATCCGCTAGAATGAGATAGGCCAAAGTGCCTTTCGCATCGGTCAGCCAATGGTCCAACCGATGGGTCCCGATGAGCGACCAGGTGTCCAGAAACTGTGACCGGATCGCGGAATCGAGGTCATCATCCACCGCATACCATCCCGCAGGCCCAGTTTCCTCCAGCCAGAACCGACGTACGTCCTCAGGCGTTTTCATAGCCTTGCCTCCTTTGACCACAGAAAAGATCAAACTTTTCTAGTTTCATTAGACACAAGATGTAACGAATTAGCAAAACGTCTAGGTCGGCTCCGCTTCCGCGGTTTGTTCGCTCTCGATCGCATATTCCTGCGCCAATTCGACCGCGACGGTCGTCGCAGCGGGGTAAATCGGGATGTAGTTACCCGTTTCATCCGCAGGAATGGCTGGACGTACCGTCGCGCGGTAGGACGCGTAGACCGCCAAAGCAAAGAACAGAACCGCCGTGAACAGGTAGAACCCGCCCGGCCCAAGCGCGGTGCCCATCATCCAGCCGGTGATCACCGGACCCAGAATAGCGCCCAACCCGTTAATAAAGATCATGCCGCCAGAGGCCGCGGCCATATCCTCGGGCTCGAGGAAGTCGTTCGTGTGCGCAATAAGAAGCGAATACAATGGGTTAGACATGCCACCTACGACAAAGGCGGTCAGCAACAACACGCTAAAGTTATGCCCCAGCAGCATGCCGATGACAGACCCGATACCCCCAATGATGGAGGTGATAACGATCAAAAGACGACGGTCCATCCGGTCCGAAACCCAGCCGATTGGATATTGCAAAACCACCGAACCCACAAAAAACGTCGCAACGAAGATCGAAATTTGCGCCACGGTCAGCCCGGCTTCGGCACCGTAAACCGAGGCCATCCCGAACTGCGCCGAAAAGACCCCGCCCAACAGGAACATACCCACACACCCCAAGGGCGAGAAGCCGGCCAGTTCGCGCAAGCTCATCGGTTTGGTGGTGTCAAACGCGGGCGTCGGGCTGATGGACAGCAAAATTGGCGTCACCGCCACGCTGACCAGCACCGACGGAATAACGAATAGGACAAAGCCTGAAGGGTCCGCGGTGAGCAAAAGCGCTTGCGCAATAACGATGCCAAAGGTTTGCACGATCATATACAATGACAGCGCCTGCCCCCGGTTTTCGTTCGTCGCAGCGTTGTTGAGCCAGCTTTCCGCCGTCACGTAAACCGCAGAAAAACAAAAGCCGATCAACACGCGGCCCACCGACCAGACAGCGACGTTCGGGAAGGTCGGATACAGAATCATGACAGCCGAGATCATCGACGCCAGCGCCGCAAAGACCCGCACGTGACCGACGCGCCGGATCATACCCGGTGCCATACGCGAGCCGCCCAAAAAGCCCACGAAATATGCCGACATCACGATCGACATTTCGAAGGTCGAAAATGCCTCGATCCCGCCGCGAATCCCCAAGAGCGTACCTTGCATGCCGTTGCCCACCATCAGCAAACACATGCCCAACAAAAGCGCCCATGCGCTGCTCAGTACCTGAAACATCTTACGAATCCTTTAACGCGATCAGCCCCCTCCCTGACGGCGATCCCAAGAGGTGTCACCCCCCCGAACGACATTCAGGCGTTTATTTGCGTCTTTGGAAAGAGCAGCGACGCATCGCCATAGGAGAAAAACCGATAATTCGATTCAATCGCGTGATTGTAAATCTTTTGTATAGTTTTCTGCCCCATCAATGCCGAAACCAGCATCATAAGGGTCGACTTCGGAAGATGGAAATTCGTCATCAACGCGTCTGCGACATTGAATTCAAAACCAGGGGTAATGAAAATATCGGTATCCCCTTCCCAGGGTTGGATATTCCCGGACCGCGCAGCGGTCTCGACCAGCCGCAAGGCAGTGGTCCCAACGGGTATGACCCGCCCGCCAGCAGCCTTGGTGGCGGAGATTTCGGCAGCAGCCTGCGCGCTCACCTGCCCCCACTCGCTGTGCATTTTATGGTCAGCAATGTCATCGACCTTCACGGGCAGAAACGTCCCCGCGCCCACATGCAAGGTGACGTGGCTAAAGCGCACCCCCATCTCGGCGAGCTGATCCAGCAGCAACTGATCAAAGTGGAGCGACGCCGTAGGCGCGGCCACTGCGCCCGCATTCTTGGCAAAAACGGTTTGGTAATCCGTCATGTCCTGCGCGTCTGCCGGACGCTTGCCCGCAATATAGGGCGGCAATGGCATCGCACCGGCATCATTCAGCGCGGCGTCAAAATCGTCGCCGCTGCAGTTGAACCGCAGTCGACCCTGGCCATCCTCGACGCCAACCAAACGGGCAGAAAGATCGGCGCTGAAGACGACAGTCTCGTCAATCTTGAGCTTTTTCAACGGCTTGATCAGTGCAGTCCAATCCGCATCGCCCCGTGGCTCCAGCAAGGTTACTTCGATACGCGCTTGTACCGGACCCTGTGCGCTGTCCCGGTGGCGAAGCCCCGACAACCGCGCCGGAATGACCCTTGTGTCATTCAGCACCAGCCGATCCCCGGGACGCAACCAATCGCTCATATTGGCGACAGTCGTGTCAGTAATATGATCCCCCTGCGCAACGAGCATCTTAGCCGACGTACGGGGGACCGCAGGGCGCGTCGCGATCAAACGCTCGGGCAGTTCAAAATCGAAGTCACTGAGTTTCATACGCGCCCGTTAGCGCCCCTCAAAGCGTTGAGCAACAGGTTTTTGCGGCGCGGGGGTGGCAGCCCCCCCATCCTGAGCGGGCGTCGTGCGTGGAGTGCTGCGAAAAATATCCCGCATCGCACCGGGCACAAACCCCGACAACGGGTTCACCGAGACAGACGGGCTCTGCACCGTCCCGCCGATAGAGTAGTTGAAACCCAAAAGCCCCTCGCCCTTGCGGGTCAGAAAACTGGCTATTCCGTTCAACATATATACAGGAGAGATCACACCCTGCAGCGCCATCTGGCCGGTGTCAGTGGCAAAAACCCCATCCATAGAAATCCCAAGCGACGCCCCCGTCGCGCTGGCTTGGGTCAGGTTGACGCGATTGGAAGACAGGCGAAAATCAGCTTCGACCGTGTCAAAATATATCCCGTCCCCGTTCAACTCGTTGATCAGCCCGACCACGGACACTGCGTTCACCAGCGCTGCAATCGTCGGGGCGTCCTTGATACGAACGTCTTTAATCTCTGCGTGACCGTCGAAAGCCCCGCCCGATCCGGCGGGTACCAGGGTCAACGAAAGCGCGCCGCCGTGGACTTGTTGCGCAATGTTGGCAGACCTCAAAACGCCACCAGCATCGGTTGCCGTCAATTGCACCGCGCTACGGCCATCCTTGGGTACGACGCGACCAGAAACCGGCGCGCCCCCGTTCAAGGCTGCCGTGAACCGTCCATCAAGGCCACGCGCGACGTTAAATTCGCCTTCCATTCCTGTCAGGGCAATTTTATCCGTGACTTGCAATCGATCCAGCGACAGCAACATCGGCGGGCTCGCGACCCCGCTGGGCTTGCTTTTTCCGAGCTCCGCCGTGCGCAAATCAAGACGCCCGCCTTTAACCACCAGCTGCACCGGGCGACCTGCCCCCTGCCCGATCAGATCCACAGGCACATCCAGCCAGTTCCCGACCTGCAATCGGTGAAATTGCAATCTGTCCAACGCACCACTTGGGTGCAATGTGACATCTCCATGCGCCGACAACCCCGCGGCGCTGATTTTCAAGGTATCGACGTCTGGAACCGGCCCAAGCCGCCCCGATATTTCCAACGTGCCCGTCTGGGATCGCGCTTTGGTCCAGCCGATCTGTGGAACGGTGATGCGCAAACCCCGCAGATCCGATGTGACGGAAAAATCAGGGGGTTGGCCTTTGACCAGATCCATCGCGAACCACGCCCGCCCTTCACCTGCGATCGTATCAGGGGGCAACGCGATCTTGAAAGTCTCGAGCGTTTTGGCGTTCAGCGCAATATCCGCCCTGACACTGCTCGCAGCACCCGGCTTGCCGAAGGGTTGGGACCATTCGCCGTCAAAGGGAACGCCGTCCAGCTCGCCCTCGCCCTTGATCGTCAGGCCGCTNTTGGACGCGTTCAANGTCAGCTGGTCGGCACGCAGCGCGCGATCTTTGACCAGACGGTCGCTTTGGAATTCCGCCAGCGTTCCGTTNATGTCGAAGATCGTCAGCTTCGGGTCAGAGCCTTTTTTCATCGGAAAGGACAAAGTGCCCGCCAACTGGGCCCGTGCATCGACGACGTCAACCGGCAGGTTNGCCTTGTCCATCGCCTGCAACGGGGGCCGGTTCAACAGCGCCAGGACCGATGTGATGTCCGCATCGGCGCGCAACCGAACGATGCCGGGAGGGCCGTCCTTGACCGTGACATCCGGCATGATGAACGAAGAGCCGTTCACCGACACAGGCGTCTCGTTGGGCGGTGTGATCACCCCGGTATCCACGCTGACAACAAAGCGATTGCGCGAAAGGCTCGCATGACCGCTGCCGTCGGTGATATTCGGCATGGTGCGCAAAAATCGAACCTCGGCACCCTGAAAATCAAAGTCGAGGTATGCTTGCGGTGCCTCGCCTGGCTTCAAGCGAAAGGCAAGGTCAACNTCGCTCAACGCGCCGGCGTAGATATTTTCGTCCACCCACTTGCGGGTCTTTGGTTTGACGTTTTCTGGCCAAAGCTCAAGCAGGCGCGCTGGTTTCAACGCGTTCAACCCCGCATCCAGCGCAACTTGCCACCCCTGCGGCCCCGCCCGCAAATCCCCCGACAGGTTCAACGTCGTCCCCCCGTCGACGATATCCATACGGCCGACGGACATGTGAAACGGGTTGAAAGTGATTTTGGCNTCCAGGTCGGCACCNTCNANCGACACAGGGGNGTCATAAATATCGGCAGGGTCAGCCACCAGGTCGCGCAGACGGACCTGTGCGACCAGNTCGCCCAGTTTACCGCTGTCATCAATACCCAGACTTGCGGCCCCCTCGATCCGGCCCGACACCCATTTGCTTTCGACCGAAAGCTCGTCAAAACGCAGCAGACGCTGATCTGGGTCATAGCTGAAATAGCTGCGGGCNCCGTCAAAGGGGATCGGCGTAGCACGTTCATTNGGNTGAACCACNCCGGCCCCGATCTGCAGCGTCGCGTTCAGCGGCTCGAAGGTGCCGTCCTCGTCAAGGCTGCTGCGCACCGAACCGGAGATAGACGCGCGCAGCACTTTCAACCAAGCNAANGCNGGGTTCTGCACCGCGATGTCACCCGCGCTCACGCCATCGAAATTCACGCCGAACTGCGACGCGGTATCGCCGATTTTGCTGCTGTAGTTGGCAGAAAGCGTGGCCGCATCCGCCCCGCCACCCAAAACGGCGAGCTCGGCCGTCATCCGCAGGTTANCGCCTTCNCGGTCCAGCAACAGCCGCCCGCCATCCACCGTCCACATCCTGNCGGACTGCAGATCGGTGTAGCGCAAGGTCAGGGCGCGCAGCTCTATCGACCGCAGCCGCGACAGCGCCTTCGTCTCGAACACCGTATCAAGCTGGCCGATCAACTGCGGCATCGTGGCCGCCCGCCGCTCTGCCGGGGCAGTCCCGCTNGCCGCGCTCAGCGCGACGCGGCCATCCTNNTCGCGNCGCAGNTTGGCCACNACCCCGGACATNGCAATATCGCGCGGCTGCACATCNCCNGCCAGCAGGCCCTGAATGGAAAANCTGGCCCGCACTTCACGGAAGGCGGCAAAGCTAACCCCTTGGGGGTTGGTGATATTCACGTCGCGCAGCCGAACGCGCGGCCGCCACCCTTCGTCCACGATCAGCACCATCTCTCCAAAGCCNATCCGCGCAAGCGGCATATCTTTGGCAAACCGCTCTTCGATGCGCGTCTCNAGCCATTCCGGCACGACAATNGGNCTGCGGATCATATAGATGGCAGCCCCNGCGATGGTGGCAACAATCAGCGAAATAACCAGCAGCGACCATTTGGTGGCTTGCCAAAGTCGTCTCCGCTTGGGGNTNCGGGGGGCTGCGCTGGTGTTGGGCATGGGCGTCCGGTTTTTAGGGCGGCTTGGGGTTTAAGTTTCGCCAAGCCCGACTAGTATGACAGTGCAGACAACGGCTTCCAATACATAAGAAAGTGACCCATGCCAGAGATTTCCCAACCTGCACCAGACTTTAAGCTTCCTGTGACGGGGGGTGGCGAAATTTCGCTCTCCGATCTGCGGGGCAAGGCTGTGGTTTTGTATTTCTACCCCCGTGACGACACGCCGGGCTGCACCAAGGAGGCCGTAGGCTTCTCCGAACATCTTGAAGCATTTGCCGACGCCGGTGCCGTGGTTTTTGGCGTATCCCGTGACACGATGGCAAAACACGACCGTTTTGCGGCCAAACATNCCCTGACGGTTCCCCTGCTGGCNGATATCGATGGGGCCGTGACCGAAGCCTATGGCGTCTGGGTCGAAAAGAATATGTACGGCAANAANTCCATGGGGATCGAACGCGCCACCTATCTGATTGATGCGAGCGGCAATATCGCCCGCATCTGGCGCAAGGTGAAAGTCGCCGGTCACGTGGAAGAGGTACTGGACGCGGTGCGCGCCCTATGATCGCGCTGGCCCAAATGGCGGAAAACGTGCTGCGCACTTCGGATGGCCGTGAGAAAACCGCGCTTTCTCACAAGTACGCGGCCGAGTGGCGGGCTGCCCGCGCCGCAGGCGAGGCACCGGAAATCGGCACGTCAAACCCGCCGTTGCGCCCCGCCCGCCCCGACNAGCCAGAACTCTTGTCGCCCCGCGATGTNCCCCACCGCAAGCCCGGATCGCCCGAAGGGCGCATCGCCTTNCTGCACGCCGTGGCNCATATCGAATTGAACGCGGTTGATCTGCACTGGGACATTATCGCGCGCTTTACCGATATCAAAATGCCCATGGGATTTTACGATGATTGGGTCAGCGCCGCNGACGATGAATCCAAACATTTCAATCTGATGTGCGATTGCCTTGAAGCTTTGGGCAGCCACTACGGGGCCTTGCCCGCCCATGCCGGTATGTGGCGCGCAGCCGAGGATACGGTGGATGATTTCATGGGGCGTCTCGCCGTTGTGCCTATGGTGCTTGAGGCGCGCGGGCTNGATGTGACGCCCAATATGATTCAGGTGTTCAAAAGNGCCAAAGCCACGCAGGCCGTCGACGCGCTTGAGGTGATTTACGCCGAAGAGGTCTCGCATGTGGCCTATGGGTCNAAGTGGTTTCACTTCTTGTGCGGGCGTCACGAGCTTGACCCGAAAGAGGCGTTCCACGATCTGGTGCGCACCTATTTCCACGGTGTTCTCAAGCCCCCGTTCAACGAAGAGAAGCGGGCAGAGGCCGGGATTCCACCGGATTTNTACTGGCCNTTGACCGAGAGTGTTTAAAATATTCGCCCTCCAAACCGTTGAATCGGCNATTTATTGCCAAATTTGTCGTTAAACTTTCATTAACCGCCGGTGGGAAAGTCTGAAGGGTTGCCCGACGGACCCCCACTGGCTAAGCACGGCGGGTGACAATCAGCGCGCGGTGGGGGCCTTGCGTGCTGTGACAGGGACGGAACAAGGATACCACGCGTGCGGACAAGGTTTGCAATCAAAATTCATTCGGCGCTTGAACGGTTTTTTCCCGAACGCCGCGTTTTTCTGAAATCCGATACCGACACACGCTTTATCCGCCTGCGCCCCGTTACCCAGCTTTTNGTNTTCACCGGGGCNTCNNTGTTTGTGGCCTGGTCGATCGTCGCCACCGCCGTGATCCTGATGGACAGCATCGGGTCGGGCAATTTTCGCGAACAAGCCAAACGCGACCAACGTACCTATCAGGCCCGGTTGAGCGATCTTTCAGCGCAGCGCAATGGGCGCGCGGAAGAGGCCGTTGCCGCGCAGGAACGGTTTAACGCCGCGCTGAAGCAGATTTCGGTCATGCAGTCCGAGCTGCTGCAATCCGAGACGCGCCGCCGCGAGCTTGAGACCGGCATCGANGTCATTCAAAGNACCCTGCGCGACACGATGAAAGACCGCGAAGCTGCGCGCACCCAGGTCGCCGAACTGGAAGGNGCNGCCGCCGGNGAAGGTAAAGCGACACGCGCCGCCAACGGATCCTCCGCCCCGATTTCCCTGCTGGCAGAGGCGCTTGAGCGTACCGCCGCCGAACGCGATCAGGTGGTGATTGATGCGCAAGACGCGCTNATCCAGGCGGATGAACTGAACCAGAAGCTGGCCTTGATGCGCGAACAGAACGACGCGATTTTCCGCCAGCTTGAAGAGGCGATGACCGTNTCTGTTGCNCCGCTTGANAAAATGTTCCGCAGCGCGGGCATGCCGACCGACCGGATGCTGGCCACAGTGCGCCGCGGTTATTCCGGTCAGGGTGGCCCGCTGATGCCGTTAAGCTTTTCCACACGGGGGGAGGCTCCTTCCCCNGACACCCTGCGNGCCAACCGTCTGCTTGGCCAGATGGACAAGCTGAACATGTACCGCATTGCCGCGCAAAAAGCGCCCTTTGCGAACCCNNTGAAATCCTCCTTCCGCTTCAGCAGCCCGTTCGGCTACCGCCGCGATCCCAAGACGGGGGGCCGCCGGATGCACAGCGGGACAGATTTCGCCGCCGGTATGGGCACGCCCATCCACTCCACCGCCGAAGGGGTTGTGACCCACGCGGGCTGGAGCTCTGGCTACGGGCGACTGGTTAAAATCCAACATGAATTCGGGGTCGAGACACGTTACGCACACATGTCTAAATTGCGCGTAAAAGTCGGCCAAAGGGTATCGCGCGGACAGCGGATAGGTGATATGGGAACATCAGGACGGTCTACTGGTGTCCACCTGCATTACGAAGTCCGTGTCGGTGGCAAGGCTGTAAATCCAATGATCTTTATCAAGGCTGCAAACGATGTTTTCTAAAAGCAAAATCAATGATCCCGCTCCTAAGTCCGACGCAGACACGTCCAGCACCGCTGCACCGTCATCCTCTGCACCGGCCGCGCCCAAGCAAAGCGAATTCAAGGCCAGCGCGCCCAAGGCAAAACCACCTGCCTCCGTGCTGTCCTCCGATCTGCACATCACCGGCAACCTGAAAACAACCGGCGACATCCAGGTTGAAGGCACCGTGGAAGGCGACATTCGCGCCCACCTGNTGACCATCGGCGAAACCGCGACCATCAAAGGCGAAGTGATCGCCGATGACGTTGTGATCAACGGTCGTATTGTGGGCCGCGTGCGCGGTCTGAAAGTCCGCCTGACATCGACCGCCCGCGTCGAAGGCGACATCATCCACAAGACCATCGCCATCGAATCCGGTGCGCATTTCGAAGGCTCCGTTCAGCGTCAGGACGACCCGCTGAACCCCGGCGCGAAATCCGCCCCTGCGCAAAAGCCGAACCCCGCGTCCTGATCGGACAAGGGTGATGAATGTGAAAGGGCGTCGCACTGTTGCGACGCCCTTTTTCGTTGAGATATCAAAATCGTCGGCTGCGAAGTGCTGCGCGACCAAAGCGGGGCAAAGGCGCAAGCGCCCCTGCCNTACGCGATGATTATTNGGTCACCTTGACCTCGACCATACGGTCGGGTGTGCCGGTGACAGCGCCGTTGCCGCCGGTCCCGCGCTTGATCGCGTCCAGCACGTCCAGCCCTTCGGTCACTTTGCCCACAACGGTNTATTGCCCGTTCAGGAAGTGCCCNTGGTCAAACATGATAAAGAACTGCGAGTTCGCGGAATCCGGGCTCTGGCTGCGGGCCATGCCGACGACACCGCGGTCAAAGGGGATGTCCGAGAATTCGGCAGGCAGGTCAGGCAGGTCGGAACCGCCCATGCCCGCGCGGCCTGTGTCCCCACCGGCCTTGCCAAATTCGACGTCACCGGTTTGCGCCATGAAACCGTCGATCACGCGGTGAAACACCACGCCATCGTATGCCCCTGCTTCGGCCAGCTCTTTCAGCCGNGCCACATGCGCGGGGGCCACGTCTTCGGCCAGATCGATCTTGATGGTGCCTTGCGCTTCNCCATCCACGGTGATCGCCAGACCATCCGCGAAAGCCGCCCCTGCCATCNCGGCAGAAGCAACGCCTGCTGCAATCAGATTACGCATCAGCGGCAACCTTGACGCTGATCATGCGATCAGGGTTCGCTGGCGGCTCGCCACGGGTGATCGCGTCGACATGCTCCATCCCCGAGATGACCTGACCGTAAACGGTGTANTGACCGTTCANGAAGTCNTTGTCTTTGAAGTTGATGAAGAACTGGCTGTTCGCGCTATCGGGGTTGGCGGAACGCGCGGCACCGATGCTGCCACGGGCGTGTGGCACTTTGGAGAATTCGGCTGGCAGGTTCGGCATGTCCGACCCACCGGTCCCCGCGGCGCGCAGGTTGAAATTGTCTTCCATGTTGCCGTTGGCCACGTCGCCTGTCTGCGCCATGAACCCTTCGATCACGCGGTGAAAGGCCACGTTGTCGTATTTACCGGCGCGGGCCAGTTCNTTCATACGCTCTACNTGTTTGGGGGCCACATCAGGCAACAGCTGGATGGTGACAGTGCCGCCCTTCAGTTCCATCAGGATCGTGTTTTCGGGGTCTTTGATCTCGGCCATGCCGGTCTCCTTTAAGAATTTCGTTGGCAATTACCTAGGACGTGCAAGCGCAATTGCCAAGCGGGTCCATTGACCCTGACGGCAATAACGGCAAAACACGACGGGAATTGTGGTTTTACACGAGGGACAAGATGGGCTGGAAAGCATTGGATGACATGGACCTGCGCGGCAAGCGGGTTCTGGTGCGCGTGGATATCAACGTGCCGGTTGAAAACGGCAAGGTAACGGACGACACCCGCATCCAGCGGATCATCCCCACCCTGCGCGACATTCTGGAACAAGGTGGCACCCCTGTGTTGCTGGCGCATTTTGGCCGCCCCAAGGGCAAACGCGTGCAGGATCTGAGCCTGCGTGTCGTCCTCCCCGCGCTGGAGGATGCCTTGGGCCGCAAAGTCGTGCTGGCCGAAACGCTCGAGGCCGCCGAGGCGGGCACCGAAGAGATCAACGCCGCCGATGTATTGCTGCTTGANAACATCCGTTTCTATCCNGGCGAGACCGAGAACGACCCCGATTTTGCCAAACGTCTGGCCGGTTTGGGCGATATCTATTGCAACGATGCCTTCTCTGCCGCGCACCGCGCCCATGCGTCGACCGAAGGGGTCGCGCGGCTCTTGCCCTCTTGTGCGGGTCGTTTGATGCAGGCCGAACTTTCGGCGCTTGAGGCCGCGCTGGCCACTCCGAAACGCCCCGTGGGCGCGGTGGTGGGCGGTGCCAAAGTATCGACCAAGATCGAGCTGTTGGAAAACCTCGTGAACCGGCTGGATCTGTTGGTGATCGGGGGCGGCATGGCCAATACGTTTCTGGGCGCNCANGGCGCAGATCTGGGCAAGTCCCTGTCTGANCCCGATTTTTACGACACCGCCAAGGATATTCTGGCACAGGCNGAAAAGGCCGGCTGCCGCGTNNTGCTGCCCGTAGATGGGCTTGTCGCGCGGGAATTCGCCGCCCATGCCGCGCATGAGGTCGCAGCCCTTGGGGCCGATACCGTGCTGGCNGCNGACCAGATGGTACTGGACGCAGGCCCNAAGACNGTTGAACTGGTCAAAGACGCGTTTGACGGCCTGAAAACCCTGATCTGGAACGGCCCCATGGGCGCGTTCGAGATCACCCCCTTCGACACCGCAACCGTCGCCGCGGCCAAGGCAGCGGCTGCGCTGACACGCAACGGCGCGCTGATCTCGGTGGCGGGCGGNGGCGACACCGTGGCCGCGTTGAACCAGGCNGGTGCNGCGGAGGATTTCACCTATATCTCCACCGCGGGCGGTGCCTTCCTTGAATGGATGGAAGGCAAGACCCTCCCCGGCGTCGCCGCCCTGGATGCCTGACCTTATCCCCCGCCAGTCGTGGCACAGCGATGCGACTGGCGGGAAANATATGCGACATCCTTGCCCAACCCCCTAAAAAGATGAACATTTTCTTGCCAATCGNAAGACGGGGGATTCCCTTCGCGAATCACCTGTGTCATACTGGGGGAACGTCCACTAAGAGACGATTAAAGGCAGATACATGAACCGCAGCAGCAAACCCGCTTTTGGCACTCTCTTGTTTTTCGCGATCGCCTTCGCGCTGAGCCTCTATTTCGCCTTCGCGGCGATTCAGGGNAACTACGGCCTGTTCCGCCGCGCCGAGATNGTGGCCGAAGCGCAGGATCTGCGGGTACAGCTTGCACAGGTGCAGATCGATGTGGCGCGGATGGAGAACCTGACCCATCGTCTGTCTGACGAATATCTTGATCTCGACCTGCTGGACGAACAGACCCGCAAGGTGCTGGGGATGATCCGCGCCGACGAAATCGTGATCCGCTGATACCCGCGCATCATCCGGCATAATCCCCCGCAGCGTCATAAAAAATTCACGCCCCGCCAGCAGGGTATTGCGTGACTTGTAAATGCCTCTCGCCATNATTGCTCGAATCCGATAAGAGATAGTTTAACGCTAAACTATTTTGCGCGTGCGCGGGACAAACTACGGAGGAATTGCCCCATGGCTGCCCAGAAACCGACGAAAAAGACAAACGCCAGCGCNGAAGAGCTCAAGGCCTATTACCGCGATATGCTGCTGATCCGGCGGTTCGAGGAAAAAGCGGGCCAGCTTTACGGCATGGGNNTGATCGGTGGTTTTTGCCACCTGTATATCGGACAAGAAGCGGTGGTTGTCGGGCTTGAAGCCACGNCCAAGGACGGCGACAGCCGCATCACCACCTACCGCGACCACGGGCATATGCTGGCCTGCGGCATGAACCCCGACGGGGTGATGGCCGAACTCACCGGCCGCGAAGGCGGCTATTCCCGCGGCAAGGGCGGGTCCATGCATATGTTCTCTAAGGAAAAGAAATTCTANGGCGGCCACGGNATCGTGGGCGCGAACGTNCCCCTTGGCGCGGGCATCGCCTTTGCGGACAAGTATAAGGGCAACGACAACGTTACCTTTACCTATTTCGGGGACGGTGCCGCGAACCAGGGTCAGGTCTACGAGACGTTCAACATGGCCGCCCTGTGGAAACTGCCGGTGATTTTCATCATCGANAACAACCAATANGCCATGGGCACCTCGCAGCAGCGCTCTACCTCCAGCGCTGAAATCTGGGAACGCGGCAAGGCTTTCGGCATCCCCGGCGAAGCGGTGGATGGNATGGATGTGCTNGCNGTCAAGGACGCGGGCGAACGCGCGGTGAAACACTGCCGCTCNGGCGACGGCCCCTATATTCTGGAAATCAAGACATACCGCTACCGCGGGCANTCCATGTCGGANCCGGCCAAATACCGGACCCGCGAAGAAGTGCAGAAAATGCGCGACGAACGCGACCCCATCGAACAAGTGCGCAACATTCTGCTGGAACATAAACACGCCAGCGAGGACGATCTGAAAGCGATCGACAAAGAGATCAAGGAAATCGTTAACGCAAGCGCGGAGTTTGCCAAAGAAAGCCCCGAACCCGCGGCGGAAGAGCTTTGGACAGATATCTACGCAACCGAAGTCCCACAGGAGGCTTGAACCATGGCAATCGAAATTCTCATGCCCGCACTGAGCCCCACAATGGAAGAAGGCACGCTTGCCAAATGGCTGGTCAAAGAGGGCGACACCGTATCCTCGGGTGACATCATGGCCGAGATCGAAACCGACAAGGCCACGATGGAATTCGAAGCCGTCGACGAAGGCACCATCGGCAAGATCCTGATCGACGCCGGCACCGAAGGCGTCAAGGTCAACACCCCTATTGCCGTGCTGCTGGAAGAAGGCGAAGACGCCTCTGACATCGACAGCGCNTCCAGCGCCGCACCGGCNNNACAGNCCAANGCCGACGANAGCGACGACGCCAAATCCGACAAGGCACCCGCCGCCGCCAAGCCCGACGCCGAGGCCCCGAANGCACCGGAAACNGACACCACCCCCGACTGGCCCGAAGGNACCAAGCTGAAACAGCAGACNGTNCGCGAGGCCCTGCGCGANGCCATGGCCGAAGAAATGCGCCGNGACGANGANGTGTTCCTGATGGGCGAGGAAGTCGCCGAATACGAAGGTGCCTATAAAATTTCCCAAGGCTTGCTGGACGAATTCGGGGCCAAGCGGATCATCGACACGCCGATTACCGAACACGGGTTTGCCGGTATCGGTGTGGGTGCTGCCTTTGGCGGGCTGCGCCCCATCGTCGAATTCATGACCTGGAACTTTGCCATGCAGGCGATCGACCACATCCTGAACTCCGCCGCGAAAACGCTGTATATGTCTGGCGGTCAGATGGGCGCACCGATGGTCTTCCGCGGACCGAACGGTGCCGCTGCCCGCGTCGGCGCGCAGCACAGCCAGGATTACGCCGCGTGGTACATGCAGATCCCCGGCCTCAAGGTGGCGATGCCCTATTCTGCCTCCGATGCCAAAGGTTTGATGAAAACCGCGATCCGCGACCCCAACCCCGTCGTTTTCCTTGAAAATGAAATCATGTACGGCAAATCCTTCGATGTG